>JAUVKA010000006.1 GCA_030592205.1 Bacteroidota bacterium
GAGGCACCGGAGATACCTTCCGCCCTGGTATGATTATGGTTTTTGCGGCACTCATAAATATTATTCTTGATCCCCTTCTAATATTTGGAATCGGTCCATTTCCCAGGATGGAACTTCAAGGAGCTGCTCTGGCAACCGTTATCAGTCGTGGTGCTGGATTGACCGTGACATTGTACATTTTAGGAAAAAAGGAAAAGCTGCTGGCTTTTTATGAGGTTAATTTCAGGAAAATGTTGAGAACCTGGAAGAAAATCTTGTATGTGGCCGGGCCTGCTACCCTTGGCATGCTTATTACTCCTTTATCAATTGCTATACTTACAAGACTGATCGCAGAATATGGCAAGGAGGCAGTTGCTGCCTATGGTGTGGATAGCCGCTTGGAATCCTTTGGGATGATGCTTATTCATGCACTGGCATCAACAATGACTATTTATGCCGGTCAGAACTGGGGAAAAGCCAACTATTCACGCTTGCGTCAGGGTGTATGGCTATCAGCAAAGTTCTCCTTAGCTTGGGGCTTTCTTCTTTTCATAGTTGCCATGCTTGCAGCCCCATATATTGCCTCAGTTTTTTCCAGGGATCCGGCAGTAATCCAGATCACTACCGATTACTTAAGGATTGTTTCCTTCAGTTACGGATTCCTTGGAATCATGATGATCTCCGTTGCCACCTTTAAAGGAGTTTATAAACCCATTATATCCATGAGTATTACTTTTTTAAGGATGTTGGTAGTGTATGTTCCCCTGGCTTGGTTTGCTTCAAGAGTTTTCGGCCTAAATGGGATATTCTGGGCTGGCCTGACAGCGAATATCGTCGTCGGTCTTTTTGGCTTATTTCTATTTACCAGAAAACTCAAACCTAAACTCACTGGCAACTAAGCTATTCCGTTAATCCGTTAATCCGTTAATCTGCGACTTACTACCTCCTTATATCCTTATTACTATTTACTTAGCCATATACTTAAGCCTCAAGCCTTAAGCCTCAAGCCTTTATTTATACAGGCATCGGCTATTATCCGATTTCACATAATAAGACTTATAATTCAAGGCCTTTGGATCTGTGCAGCCTTTCAGATCAAGTAACTCAACTTTTCTGAATTCAACCGGATGACTCTCCCCTTGGAGAGCGATATATCCCTCGTTAATCATTTTGCTCCCATAGAGTTTTAGCATATCTGCATAAAGAGCATCCCTTTCGTCGAGCTGAGGCCTCTGGTAGGAGAGTACCATATCCCCCTCAACAACATGAGCTATCAGGGAGTCGCCATAAACAATGGCCTCTACCATAACCCACTGGTCCCCATCGTAGGTTTTTGATTCGGAATTAGTACAGTGTTGAGTAAAGAGCTCACCATACATCTCAACATTAGTCCCTGGCGTACACAGATTGGCTGTGCTCCTCTCTCCTCCATCACTTAATCCTCCAAGGTACTGTACTTCAATAGATGTTGGGAAAGGCTGATTAATACCCATGCTTGCAGCTGATTGAGAATGGATCATGACTCCGCTGTTTCGGATGGCCCAACCCGGTCCTCCGGTAACCTGGTCCCCTGTAAATCGATATTCAACCCTAAGCTTATAATAGGAGAATTTCTCTTCATAAAATATATGTGTGAATTCCCCATCGAAGTTCTCATATTGATCATAACTGGCTTTTAGAACGCCATCTTCAACACGAACTGTATTATTGTAATTCTCATTCAGAGCATGCTTCGTAATCTTGAAATCCCAACCGGTGAGATCCTTACCATTGAATAATTGCACCCAGTCCTCCTCATCAGGATTTGTTTTATTATTTGAACATGCCATAAAGATCAAGGCACTAATGAGAATAAATATAAATCGAGTTTTCATGCTATTATATTTTAGGTTTAGTAATTGTTGTCTGCAATAGATGCTATTTTATATCTTTTCAACTATAATTCACGATTCGTCACCCGTCACCCGTCACCCGTCACCCGTCATTTGTTACTCGTCACCCGTCACTCGTCATTTGTCACAATATCTATTCAAAAGGATATTTCAGCCCGATTTTATCCCTGGTTTCATCTAGGATCTCCATTAATTCAATGCTTTTTTGATAGCTAACAACAGAACTCTCAGTTTTACCTTCCTGAATCAAGCGATTAACTTCCCTTACTTCAAAATCATAGCCCCAGGAAGACCTGCTGTCTTCAAAATATTCTTCTTTATCTTCGGATTTTAACCATACCTTTTCAGCTTTCCAATATTCTGGTATATCGATGTAACCCTTAGTCCCATATATAGTTGAACTATTTTTTAATGGTACGTTGATCCCACTGATTGATTGAGCAATGCGCCCTCCCGGAAATGACATGAGGATCCCGCTTTGCTCATCTACCTGGGTATCTGTCATTTTAGCTAGAGATTCCAATCTTTCGGGTTTGGAGTTAAATATCCAGTATGGTAATAGAATCGTATAGATTCCAATATCCAAAAGGGCCCCACCAGCTAAATGTGGATTGTATAGGCGTCCTTCAGTTATCACATCTGAAGTAAAACCACATTCGGAAGTTATAAGCTTAAGTTCCCCAATCAGCCCCGCACTAATCCATTCCTGCACTTTTAACATCCCAGGCAGAAATACTGACCAGAGTGCATCCAAAAGGAGAACATTATTTTCCCTGGCCACCCTTATCATTTCTTTTGCCTGGGAAACATTTACGGCAAGAGGTTTCTCACATAAAACGGCCTTTTTGTTCCTTAGCATCATCAATGTGCTGGCGTAATGATCAGAGTGAGGCGTGGCGATATAAACCGCCTGAACATCTGGGTCGGCTGCCAGGTTTTCATAGCCCTCATAAGCCTTTGGAATCCCAAATTCCCGGGCGAAAGAGTCTGCTTTGTGCTGCGACCTGGAGGCAACAGCATAAAGACTTCCATCTGAAACATATTGCATATCGGAGGCCAGTTTATGGGCAATGTTACCGGTTCCGACAATTCCCCATTTTATCATATCTATATAAATTAAAAATACTTATTCTTCAAATAAAGAAAACTCGTCAGTGCCCTCTTGTCTTTCCCAGGCTGTTCCCGCTATATTTTTCAGATATGGAATAATTGCCGGATCATGATTGGCTATTGCGTTAACACTAAATGCCTTGCTGTTGCCTTCTTCATCCAGATATTCTTCCGATTCGGTACCTGAAAGGAATCTCCAGCCAGAATCCTCCTCATCAACTTGTTCCTCCCTGTACATGAATCCAACGGGGAGACCATCCTGAGATATCATATTGGAAACAATACTATAACCCATGGGTTTGATCAAGTCCTTAATATGTTCAGGATCAATATAAAACTCTTTGTCACTCATTGCGATTTCTTTTTAGTGAAGGTGCTTAAATTATGGTGAATTTCCAAAAAAGTATACCTTTAGAAAATTGCATAAACAGGAAGCAGAAAATGCAATATTGAGGAACAATTATTTGCATTAATCCTGGGTAATTGATATTTCGAAATTATGAAAACCGCAATAGTCCTGGGCGCTACTGGCTTAGTTGGATCACAATTGGTCAGACTGCTACTGGAGAATGATACTTTTGACAGGGTTAAAATTCTGACCAGGCGTTCAACGGGAATAATCCACGACAAAGTAGAGGAAATTATTATTGATTTTGATCTGCCTGAAAAATGGGCCGAACAGGTGATTGGAGATGCATTGTTTTCAGCCTTCGGAACAACATTGAAAAAAGCCGGGAGTAAGGATGCACAATACAAAGTTGATTACCATTACCAGTTTCTTGTAGTACGATTGGCTGCTGAGAATGGGGTGCCGGATTGTGTTATCGTTTCAGCTCCGGGAGCCGATTCTGATTCTAAATTATTCTACAATCGTATAAAAGGAGATCTTGATAGGGATGTCTCAAAATTAGGCTTCGATAAACTGCGAATAATTCAGCCGTCGATATTAACCGGGGAAAGGTTGGAACCACGAATGGGTGAAAAGATTGGTGTCTTAATGGCTCGACTATTTTTATGGATACCGGGGATAAGAAAATATCGACCTATATCAGGAGAAAAAGTAGCAAAGGCAATGATTATGGCCTATGAGGATGAATTCTCCCTGCCAACTGTGATATATGGGTTAGAGCAATTGCACAAAATGAGTTGATCTTATAAATAATAGATAATGAAGAATTTCTTCTGGGTATTAATTTTTGGGTTTTTCACCTTTTTGGGATGTAATAATGGATCTTTAGAAGACAAAGACCTTATTAAAATAAATCTACTTCCTGAATCCCCGGGAGAAAAAGCCGGATTGAGGTGGAGCCCCAAGGGTGAGAAGCTTAGCTTGCAGGAATCAGATGCCGGTTTAAGTGCAAAACTGTTTCTGGGTTCTGAGCGATTAGCCCCTGTAAACTTACTTTTATCGGCTAGTAACCCCGGGGAGCATTATAATCAACTGGCAATTGACATGGATCGGGATGGTAAGTTTGGTGGATCTGAGGATACATTATTGACATGCACACCTAAGGAGAGAAGAGGGAAGACATGGTCGAGTTTTTCTGGAGTTGTCATGGTTCCATTTGAAAAAATTAGGGATCAGAAGGAGGTCAACAATCCATATCCGCTTTCGTTTTGGTATGTTTTCGATCCGCAGGAGCCAGATGCAGATCCTGTAATCCGCTTTTCCCGCCGGGGATGGATGGAAGGACAGGCAGAAACCGAGTTTGGAATCATACGTATTTTGCTTACAGAAAGAATGATGGACGGAGTTTTTGACAGTGAAGATTCCTGGGCTATCAGAATGGATTCAAGCCGAACAAATCTCTTTCAAAGTAAGTCGGCCAAAAGTGTAGATTCTCATAATTGGTTGGGTGAACAGGCATACGGAATCGACAGCCTTTTACCGTCGGGCAGGGTAGTATGGATTAAACCGGTGGATCCCCAGATTACAAGGGTAGAGGAGGAGAAGCAGAACGACTGGCTGGCACCGGATAAAGCTGCTAAAAGAAGCAGCGACAAGGTGAAGTTTTTGCATGAATATGATTATGCCAAAGACTTGGCGAAAGAAAGGAATCAGAATCTGCTAATTGATTTTGAAACTACTTGGTGCGGGCCATGTAAAACTATGGATCAGTGGGTTTATACTGCTGATACAGTGGTTGCAATAAGCAAAAATCTGGTATGTGTGAAAGTTGATGGCGATGATCATCGCGACCTGGTGAAAAAATTCGATGTGACAGGATATCCAACACTGATTCTTGTTTCTCCCACCGGTGAAATTCTGAAAAAAGTTTCAGGCTACCAATCTGTTATAAAAACCCTCAACTTCATCAAATAGAAATCAACTCACCACTCACCATTCACTTTTCCCATCCCGGTTCCCCGTGTCCCTGTATCCCTTCTTATTAAGAGGATGGGAGATTAATTGAAAGAGGGTTTCTCCTTACTGTTATTCCTTTGCCAACCGGTATGTTGCCACCCTTAAAAGTCTAATCATAATGAAATCTGCATTTTGCAATTAATATTTCATCATCTTTAACCTGATAAATTATTCGGTGTTCTCCATCGATTCGCCTGGACCAGAAACCTTTATATTTATATTTTAAAGGTTCTGGCTTTCCAATACCAGAAAAGGGAGTCCGGGAAATGTCTTTTAGCAAATCATTTATCCTCTTCACAATTTTTTTATTGGTCTTTTGCCAATAGATATAATCCTCCCAAGACTCATCAACGAATATATATTTCATTATTCAATCAGGTCTTTTGGAAATGATGAGCCTTTTTTCAATTTGTCAATCGCAGAATCCAACCTCTTTTTATTAATCTTTGATGACAATTCGTGCTGAGTTGCGTACAATGAATTGTACTCATCTAATGAAATAATAACCACTCCGGTATCTTTACCTCGATTAATTATTAAAGTCTCAAAATTATCAGTCACCCTATCAAGGTATCTCTTAATGTCTTTTCGGAAATCAGAAATTGTTGTTGTTAACATTATATTAATTATTTGTACAAGATTCAGTACAAATATATGTACAAAATATTAAATCTCAAAATTTCGCTCACCACTCACCACTCACTTCCTGAACGCCGCCGTCCGCTTCCACGAACTCGGCATAGAATTAAACACACCCACACCCTAACTAATTTATAATTTACAATTCATAATTCATCCCGTCACTCGTCACTCGTCACTTTTTCGCTGCCTCAACATAAAGCACCGCTTCGCTGAATCCTTCCGGGGCATCTGATCCGGCTAGTTCATATTGTGGAAATAGTTTAGCCAGGAAGCTGGAGTCTAATTCATATTCAGGATCAAAAGCTCCAGATTCCATATATTGTATCAGACTATATCTGAGCTGCCGAACTTCTGGAAGGGTATCTCTTTCAGATGAAAGATTATATCCGCAAACAAGTAGTTTGCCAATCCCCACTTTGGTTTCAAAAATGCTGCCCAATCTATGACTGAAATGAAAATCACTCACCGGTTGAACGATAGCCTGATATCCATCAGGAGCTCCATCCAAAACAAAGCCGTGTGCCCCCTGGCAAATATTCCACCAGTTCCAGGATCCGAAATTTTCAGTTGGGAAACTAGCTAAAGCAGCGTGGTCATGAGGAACCATTAATCCTAAGGTTTCAATCGACTGGCCCGGGAAAAATGAAGCCGACCAGTACAAAGGTTTCCAAGCTGCGAATTTTCTGAGTTCCGGGGAACCAATCTCATGAGCCAATAACAATACTTTTGCTCCTCCAGCAAGACTGTCTCTTGTCTGCTGATCATATTTTTTTGTGATAAATACAGATTGATCATTTTCGGCCAACTCCTTGGGATATACCCATATCGGCCAGGAATTCATGTAGTTTGTGCCATTCACTACCAACCGAATCCGGAAAGCTCCGGCATTGGTAATTTCAGGTAAAGGAATATAAAGCTCACCTAACTGGTGAAGCATTCCTTTGGCATAATCATCCGGGGGGAATTGTTGTCCCAGGAGCTTTTTGCCATCCTCATCAAGTAACTCCCAAAGAATAACATGATCAGACAAATTTTCCGGACCATATTGGTGAAGCAGTACTGATGCTTGAATTGTATCTCCACTGTACCAGGTGTAAGATGACATCCTTATCAGAGGAACCACAGTATTCATATACTGACGGGCAGTCTCGGGATCTAAAATGTCTTTTGATTCATAAAATGAATCTAACCAGCCAATCACTGCCTCACCCTGACCAATATAATCCTGCATGCTAAGTAACTGGTATCCAGCACAGGATGGAGTTCTCATAAAGGACTCAATTTCATCTTTATAGAGTAGAGCCGATAACTGACCGGATGCTAAGCGGAACTCTTTATCCATCTCAAACAAGCCATTTACTTTGGATATCTCTGCCAATTGTTCCAGATTTCTGGGCTTTAAAGCTCCGGTATACTTGTTTATTTCCGACCATTCCGGATAAACCGGCCATTGACCGATCTCATGAGCAATAATCGGAACCTCGGCCCGACTGTATCTCTCTTCATAATCCCAGTTATTATGATCTACCATTTTCTGTCTAACTCCGCCAATCCCGGGAACATTGTGTGTTGCAGAATAATCACAGCTCAGGGTTATCGTTCGAGCCGTTGAAGCTGCATATAATCGGCGGGGATCCATCTCTTTCAATTCCTGAATCCATTTTCCCATAAGATCAAAGTCGCTGCTGCCCAATTCATTCCCAATGCAAAACATTATAAAGGAAGGATGGTTCCCATAGGTGTCAACCACTCTTTGCATCTCATCTCGTACAAATTTGTCAGCATCCAGATCCCCTCTGCCAATACCCTTCGGATGCCCTTTCGTATTCATCTCCGGCCTGCCCCGAGCTACCATATCTGTCCCCATCCACCAGTCGATCCATAAGGAGGCTTCAGTCTGGATATAAATTCCTAACTCATCTGCGGCATCAAAGGCTGCTTCAGGCGGGCACCATGAATGAAAACGGACGTGGTTCAATCCGTAATCTTTATAAACATTAAAAATTCTTTTCCATTCATTTACCCCCATACTCGGATATCCGGTGAGGGGGAAATGAATGCAATCAAGATTTCCTCTCAGAAAAACCGGCTCGTTATTTATTAATACATGGTGCTGATTCTTACCAACTTTGACAAAACCAAAGCTGACAACCTTTTGGTCTTGCATAAGGGTGGGATTAATTTGGACCTCCAATTCGTACAGGAAAGGATCAAATTCAGACCAGGGACGGATTTCATTCTCAGGGGCAAATGTAATTTCAAGCTTTTCTTCTTTAGATAGATAATCACTGGTATGGATTACTTTCTGACTTTTCTTTTCACGCAGAATAAACAGGTAATTCAATTCTTCATCCGACGGATTTTTTGTCTCAATTTCTACTGTAAGTCGATTAAAGGCTGGATCGGGAAAGGTTCTCACCCCCGTGATATGAATCGGGTTTTGTGCTTGTAATTCTATCCTGCCTACAATCCCATTCCAGATCGACTGCATATATTCGCCGTAGGCATGGCCTTTATCCCCAATATTGTGAACCATGTCGTTGTTGATTCGAATGCTTAAACGATGTTCACCCGGAGCTATGATCCCAAGATTGTGAATATGAGGAGTGCCTAAAGCATCCTTTATTCCAAATAATTTTCCATCAATATAAACCCTTGATTCCCAAAGAACTCTTTCCAGGAATATGGAAATTTCCTTGTCGAGCCAGTCTTCAGGTATGTTTATCTTTTTAATATACCATGCCGGTCCGATGTATTCAAATTCACGGGATAAAATACCATATGCTGTGTCAACAGTTGGATTACCATAACCAGCTTCATCGGTAGTTCCCGGCAGCTCAATCCGGTTTTCAAAATCCATATCCATCCAGCCCTCATTTATTCCCTTGTTGTCGGAATCAAGACGAAACTCCCAGCTGCCTGAAAGATCAATAATATTATCTGTCCGGGATGAACAGGACGATAATAATACAAGGCTTAACAGTAGTAATAAGATCTTATTATTTGACATCGTTTTTCTTTTTTTCAAAATCGGTTTTATTTACCCAACCGGCATTTAATAATTCACCGGAAATATACCTGTTGTAGAAATTCCTGTGCCGTTTATCGGCATAAAGATATTGATCAAATACATCACCATTTCCGCTTATTCGCGGGTCATTTTGTTCTAATAATTCAGTCTCTAATTGTTGGGAAAGTTTTTGTTTTATAGCTTGATATTCAGGATAAGACGCCAGGTTTGTGAGGCATTCAGGATCAAGAAGGATATTATACAATTCCTCTCCTGACCTTCTGTCAAAAGATAACTTCCAGAAGCTATCTCCAGGAGAAATTCTGTTTAAATTAATAATCTGTGTTTTTGTGGGACTGCCATCACTATTCAGGTATCCTGTTATAGGATCTCCGGCAGGCCAGCGATCAGTTTTGAAATTCCGTACGTAAAGGAGGCTGTCCTTAACAATCCCGCGAATTGGATATCCCTGGTCGTCCGGGCGGCCAACGTCGTGGCGCTCTTTTCCTATTAATACATGATCCCTGGAACTTGTAACCTGACCGGAGCTGGGGGAGGAAAAGATATCAGTCAGGCTCCGACCCGTGATAGGATACATATCAGAATATTCCTGGTCAATTCCAGCTAATTCCAGGACTGTAGGGGCAAAATCAATGAAATTAACCATGTCCTCAACCATTCGTCCGGGGTTCTTAATTCCTTTTGGCCAGCTTATAGCCAATGGCAGATGGTTTGAGTATTCGTATGCCTGTCCCTTTACCCTGGGGAAAGGCATCCCATTATCAGCTGTTACCAATACCAGAGTGTTATCCAGTTCTCCTAATTCTTCCAGTATTCTCAGCATCTTACCCAAATGGCTGTCGAAATATTCTAACTCAAAAGCATAATCAAGCATATCCCGACGAACGGTATCCGAATCTGGCCAGAAACCTGGGACATTAGATATTTGATCAGGGGTTTTGCCAGCAAGACGGGCCCCAGAATTAAATTCATATCCCCGGTGAGGCTCAACAGAGCCATACCAAAAGAAAAAGGGCTCTTGATCAGGCCTTTCCTCCATAAATCGCCTGAAATTTTCAGCATAATTGTTCTTGGCAATACCGGTAGTGGGAGGATCGAGCTTTTCAGAATTATAAGCTTTTACCAGTAGATCCCTTTTACTGCCATCTTTATTCCGGGCAATACCCGGGGCATAACCTTTTAAAGTATAGCCAACATGATAGCCATTTTGATCCAGAATTACCGCAAAGGTTTTTAATTTACTTGGGAAATATTGCCAGTGATTTGCAGCTTCTACTAGTAGCAACGAGTTTCTGCCAGTCAGGATACAGGCCCTTGATGGTGCACATTTTGCATTAGGAGTATAGGCATTGGCAAAGAGAATCCCATCTGTTGCCACCTTGTCGAAGGCAGGTGTTCTCACCCACTCGCAGCCATAGGCACTCATATGTGGATAGGAGGCATCATCGGCAATAGCAAAAAGAAAGTTTACGGGAGGCTCTTGCGAGCAAGATGCGAAAATCCCGAGGAGGAGTATAAGCAAGGGTGTTACTCTTCTCATTTGAGGTACAGTTTTATTTGGAGTTATAAAATTAGCAAAATGCTCTTGAATCTTTCTTTTTGTCAACTTGTTATAAAAATCCTACCTTGCTACCCATAGCTATGCCCTTGTTTATCAAGTATGATTGATTTTTTAATCAGTTTTGTGTTGGCCCTGATCATGTTTACGATTGGGTCATCCTTAAAGCCCGGACAATTCTGGAAGATCGCCAAGCGGCCCAAATCGGTAGCCTTGGGCCTGATCCTGCAAATGTTGTTTTTGCCTCTTTTGGTATTCGCCCTGGTGGATATAACCAATCTTCCACCAGAATTCAAAGTGGGCTTGATGATCCTGTCTTTTTGTCCAGGGGGAACGACTTCAAATCTGGTTAGTTATCTTATCGATGCAGATGTACCTCTATCCATTTATCTGACAAGCATAAATAGTTTCTTAATCCTGATTACTGTACCGACATTTACATATTTATCTCTTATTCATTTCACAGGTGCCGGGGATCATATTAACCTGCCTATTGGGACAACCATAATAAAAGTGGTATCAATTATCCTCTTACCAGTGATACTGGGAATGCAGGTTCGTAGGTTTTTCCCGAAACTGATTACAAGTCTGCAAAAGCCATTGAAATATGCCAGTATTATTTTGCTTGCTGCGGTTTTTACTATCAAATTCCTGGCCCCAAGTACCCAGGGAGGTAGTGGAATCTCATGGGAAGAAGTTAAGACATTGCTGCCAATCACCCTATTTATCCATTTACTGGTAATGTTTTTAAGCTATTACCTGGCTAAAGGATTTTTATCAAATCATAACGCTTGTGTGACCATTGGAATAGAGGTTGGATTGCAAAATACCACCTTGGCTTTACTCATAACCAGTACTATTATAGGGAACGAACAAATGGCTAAACCAGCCCTGGTTTACGCCTTATTCTCTTTCTTTACCACCTTCATCTATGCCTGGGTCAACAAAAAGTACGACAGAATCCACCGTCTCGAACCTAAATAGTGACGAGTGACAAGTGACGAGTGACAAAAAAAAGGTTGCAAAAAGGTGACGTAGGCTTACAGAAAAAAGGTGACTAGTGATGAGATATTACGTAAGGTTTTTGAAAAATAGTTACGTAAGATTGCAGGATCATGGTCATTCATAATTACATTCAGTATAGGTTTTCGTATCCCCCTTGGTTCAAGGGGGAAGATTACTTATTACCTTATTACTATTTACTTAGCCTTAAGCCATAAGCCATAAGCCTCAAGCCTTTTTTGTCTTCACTCTAGCCGAATTATTCTTCAACATTAACGAATGATATCTTTTATTAACAGAAGTTAGCGGTTCAAATAGCTTACTTTAAACAACTAAACCTGCAATAACTATTTCTCTATTTCGTTTGTTTTCATATTAACATCTAATCCTGAATCATGAAATCCGTATTCACCTTTTTTCTTTTAATTTCAGCAAGCCTTTACATCGCACATTCTCAGGATTATACCCTTAGTGGTTATATTCAGGATGCTGAAACGGGGGAGAAGCTGATTGGAGCCAACATTTACAGCAAATCAAATTTGAAGGGAACTTCCTCAAATAGTTATGGATTTTATAGTTTAACCTTGTCTCCAGGACATTACGATTTAATAATTAGCTACGTAGGTTATAAAACGGAGGAGAAAAGTCTTGATTTAACTGACAATATACAATTGGATATTGGCTTGTTTGCTTCAACTGAAATAGGTGAGGTTGAGATAAAAGGACAGAGATTGGAACAGGCTGTTGAGTCTACCCAAATGAGTGCAATTAATATGTCGGTTAAGAGTATTAAAAAGATCCCGGCATTATTAGGTGAGGTTGATGTAATAAAAGCAATACAATTACTACCCGGGGTCCAGTCTGGTACTGAAGGAGCCAGTGGCTTATATGTAAGAGGTGGCGGACCGGATCAAAATCTTATTTTATTAGATGGAACTCCGGTATACAACGCTTCCCACCTTTTCGGATTTTTCTCAGTATTCAATGTTGATGCAATTAATAATGTTAAACTGATTAAAGGTGGTTTCCCCGCCCGATACGGAGGTCGGTTATCATCAGTGTTGGATATCAGCCTCAAGGAAGGAAATCTGAAAAAATTTCAAGGAAGTGGTTCCATTGGGTTGATCTCATCGAAGCTAACTCTGGAAGGGCCAATTATTAAGGATAAAACTTCATTTATCGTTTCAGCTAGAAGAACATATTTAGATCTTGTGGTTCAGCCTCTTATCAGAGCTATTGAAGGTGATGAACTTACTTCCCAAGGTTATTTCTTTTATGATTTGAATGCAAAGATTAACCATAAATTTTCCTATAAAGACCATTTGTACTTTAGTGTTTATACCGGAGAAGACAGGTTTTACAGAACACAAAATCCATATACCTATTTATATGATGGTACGCTGTATACAGATGAATCAAGTTCAAGTTTGGGTTGGGGCAATATTACCTCTGCTCTGAGATGGAATCATCAGTATAGTAGTAAATTGTTTAGCAACACCTCATTAACCTACAGTAATTATAATTTCCAGGTGAAAAATTATGTGGAATCTATTGTTGAAAATGATGCAGGAACAACGAATGAAATAAATTCGCTAAATTTTTTATCAGGTATTAAAGATATTGCAGGAAAGGTTGATTTTGATTTTATTCCGAACTCCAGGCATTATATCAGGTTTGGCGCGAATTATATTAATCACACTTTCAAACCAGGTGTATCTGTATATAAAGTGAAAAATCTGGAAGCAGGTGAGATCGATACAACAATGGGAGAAAGAAATATCCATGCTGATGAATTTTCTCTCTATCTGGAAGATGATTATGAGATCTCAAAAAGGATTAAAGCAAATTTGGGATTGCACTATTCAGGATTCCTTGTGAATGAGAAGTATTATCATTCATTACAGCCCAGATTATCAGCCAGATACCTGATCAATGAATCCTGGTCGATGAAAGCTTCATATGCCAGGATGCAACAATATATTCATCTGCTGACAAATAATAATATAGGGCTGCCTACAGATTTATGGGTTCCGGCTACGGATAAAATATTGCCGCAAAAGTCGAATCAGTTTGCCTTTGGCTTTGCAAAAACCTTTACTGATATGTACCGGCTGTCCATTGAGGGGTATTATAAAACAATGGATAATCTTATTGAGTATAAAGATGGAGCTTCTTTCATGGGAGCAAGCACTGAATGGGAAGACAAAGTTGACATGGGAAAAGGATGGTCCTATGGTGCAGAAGTATTTCTGGAGAAAAGAATCGGAAAGTTAACAGGATGGGTGGGTTATACCTTGTCCTGGACAAACAGACAATTTGAAAATATCAATGAAGGGGAGATTTTTCCGTATAAGTATGATAGACGACACGATATATCAGTGGTATTGAGTACCCCGATTAATGATAAGTGGGATTTTTCAGCAAGCTGGATCTATGGAACAGGAACTGCACATACACTTGCAACCGAGCGCTATTATGGAGATCAAGGTAGTTATGGTTATGGTGGCGGTTTAGGCGGGATTATTGGTTCAGGAAACATATTATGGAGTAGTGATCGACCAATGGGTAACTTTTCCGGAGAAGTCCAGCATATAGATAGCAGGAATTCAATTAGAGCTGCCAATTATCATCGACTTGATGTTAGCTTTCAAAAAACAACTGAGAAGAAATGGGGCGAATCAACCTGGACTTTTGGAGTTTATAATCTGTATAATCGTAAAAATCCATTTTACTACTACATTGGAGGAGACTCCAGAGGAAATCGCGCTCTGCGAAGAGTTAGTCTGTTCCCATTAATACCTTCTGTTACCTGGAGTTTTAAATTTTAATTAGTGTTCCTATGAGATCAAAATATATACTTCCTTTAGCCTTTATATCGATTTTTATTTTCCATGCTTGTGAAACCACTGAGAAGATTGACGATTTTCCACTACGACCTTCCCAGCTTGTTGTGAATTGTTTTTTCACTCAGGATAATATCTGGGAATTTCAGGTAAGTAAGAGTTTGTCCGTTTTGGATAATGCAGATTTAAAGTTAATTAACAATGCAACAATCAAACTTTTCAAGGATTCTGATTTAATTGAAACTCTTACTAAACAAGGTGCTGATGGATTGTATAGATGTGGAAATAGCTTGCCACAGATAGGACATGAGTATTCAATTGAAGTTTCGTCTCCTGATTTTGCAAATACATTATTTGCCAAAGAATTAACGCCACAAGCAGTTCCTGTTTCCAATGTCTCGGCGGTGATAAGAGATTCTCATTTTTATGAAAATGAGCGCTATGATGGTAGAATCTATTATGGTGGTAATGTTGAAGGTAATTTCAATATCTTATTCACCGATCCTCCCGGAGCAGAGAATTTCTATCAGTTATCTATTTATTATTATGATACAGTTTATATTCAAGAGGATTCCATGGAATATGAAATTAATAGAAATGAAATAACAATATGGAGCGATGATGCCGCGGTGGAAAATGACGGAGATTATAATACCAAATTATTAATAACTGATTATATATTTAATGGAGAAGACTATCAATTGAAAGTTGATTTTCGTGATTGGAGACCCAGAAGAGGAAGGCAATATTATATTCAATTAATTACAATTAACAGATCCGGATATCTTTATAGAAAATCCATTGATGACTATAATAAAGCCCGGAATGATCCATTTGCCGAACCGGTACAGATTTTCTGTAATATTGAAAATGGATACGGTATATTCTCGGGATACTCAACAAATATCTACCCCGTTTCATTCTGGTAAATATTACGTTATTTTGTTTTTTCATCCGTCGTCCCAAGACACAAGGCTGATGAATCATTATCTGTTTGCCATCGTCCCAGGGCACAAGGCCCTGGGCTACGGTCTTTTTCTTCTGTCATTCGTCATTCGTCTTCCGTCTTAGGTCCCTGAGCTTGTCGAAGGGCCGCCATCATCCAGGATGGGGACAAGCCCCATCCCTACATCCCTCTTACGTAGGGTCTGCTGATTTTCCAGAAAACATTATCTTATCAACTGATATTCAGGTCAGTATGTTTATAACTTAAAGCTGTTTATGGGGTTTAATTGCAAGGTTTATTGTATTTTGAAGTTAAAACCTGTGCACTTATGATCAAATACACGCCCCAAAACCAGTTAAGTTTAGAAATGTTCGAACACCCCTTTGAGAAACACCTTGACAAGGAAAATCGATGGGTAAAATTAGCAGCTCTGATTCCATGGGACTCTCTGGCAGAGGTTTACAGCCAAAAGCTGAAAGCCAGTTCAGGGCGGCTGACTGTGGATCTCAGGATAGTGATAGCTGCTATGATAGTCAAACACAAGTTAAGGCTTGATGACCGTGGGACAGTAGAAATGATAAAAGAGAACATCTACCTCCAGTATTTTTGTGGGCTGAAAAGTTTCACGACCAAAAGGGTTTTTGACCCAAGCCTGTTTGTGGACATCCGCAAGCGCCTTGGTGGGGAAGAATTTGACAAGTTCAACAAATTGGTGATTGACAAATCGGAGACGATAAAGCCGCACCAGGCGCGCATAAAACATAAGCCCAAACCCGGAGGCCAGAACGATGACGATGAAGGCACAGTCATTGCCAACCGTGGAACATTAAAAGTAGATGCCACAGTAGCAGACCAGGAGCTAAAATTCCCAACCGATGTAGATCTGCTCAATACAGGCAGGGAAAACCTTGAACGGATTATAGACCTATTGTATATTGCCAGTGGAGACGGCGTAAAACCCAGGACATACCGGCGGGTTGCCCGAAAGAAATACCTCAACTTCTCAAAAAAAAGACGTAAAAGCAAAAAGGAAATACACCGGGGGGTCAAGACACAATTGCAATATGTAACACGCGATTTGAAAATCACCAATCAATTATTGAGCAAATCCGGCAGGGAAGAGCTTATAACAAAACGGGACAGGGAACTCTTGCAAACCATAATCAGGGTTTATGAACAGCAAAAGTGGATGTATGACAATAAAACCCACAGTTGCCCCGATCGTATAGTCAACATATTCCAGCCCTGGGTCCGTCCAATAGTACGTGGGAAAGAAAAAAACAAAACAGAATTTGGTGCCAAAATAAATGCAAGTGAGGTAAACGGTTTTTGCAGGATTGACAAATTTAGCTGGGATGCTTACAATGAAAGTACTAACATGGAAGCCCAGGTAGAAAACTTCCATACAGTTTATGGTTGCTACCCCAAAGTGTTACTTGCGGACAAGATTTATTTGACTCGCAAAAACAGAAAATACCTGAAAGAGAAAGGGATAGAGATTTATGGAAAACCATTGGGGCGACCACCTAAAATACCAACAGAAACCCCATCTCAGAAATACCGGAAAAAGAAAAAGGCGGCTCAGCGAAACCACATTGAGGGAAAGTTCGGACAAGGGAAAAGGGCTTATGGGCTCAACAACATAAAGGCCAGATTACCAGAAACATCCGAATCATGGATAAATGCTATCATTTTTGTAATGAATTTGACTAAACTACTACAGGTTGCTGAAAAGTATCCTGGTATTTTTGTGCCATTTTTAAAATGGATAGAATTATGTACAAAAACATCCCGGGAAATATTTTCAAGACGATTGTTCCCCCACAAACCTGAAGTTTTGGCTATAGTAGCCTAAAAGAAAATCAGCAGACCCTAATTACTATTATCGCGATCATCTCATGCTTGGCTAACTGTTCATCAACGAATAATCAAGCCACGAGATATGATGTGTTGGAGATTAATCCCGAAATATTGGAGACATCTTCATTTTTGGATCATGTTGAGAAAGTCCGCATTATACCACTGGAAACCAGGTCCGATGTTATCATCGGAGACGTTTGGTCTATAGTGGCTGTCGCAGATAGATTTTTTGTTTTTGATCTAATGTTTTCGAAATCAGTTTTTATTTATGATAGTAATGGGACCTTGAATTCATAAATCCCTGGATGGCATAGAATGGCAGCGATAAAACTTTATCGCCTTTCTGATATATGGCCTGTGAAATTTTGACTGCTAATTGACTACCGTACTTATCAATAAACATATGCAAGCTTCTCATATGTCCGATGTGCCCTGATTTTATCTCGATTGGAATTATTTTACCGTTACTTTCCAAAAGATAATCAACTTCAGCAGTACTATTCATTGCTTTTCTTGCCCAATAAAACAATGAATGTCTCGTGAAAGAAGAGTGATATGCTATCATTTCCTGACCGGCAAACTGTTCTGCAACTTTTCCTTTAAATGCAGCACTTAAGTCTTTCTCTCTTATAGTTTCGTTGTAAATACCACTAATGGCATGAAACAATCCAACATCCAGGAAAATAACCTTAAAATAGGATTCATGTATACTGCCTGAAAGAGGAATACCCGCTCCGCTTGTCTGCCTCACTCTTGTCACAACACCTGCTGTTTCAAGTAATTCCAGCGCTTCCTTCAAGTCTCTCGATTTTACTAACTTGTCAATTTGCGTATAAACAAATTTCTGGCCTACCATTCTTGGGATTGAATCGAAAACACTTTGCAGATATTTGTGCTTTGATTTTCTTGCATATTTTGCGAAATCATCGATATATGTATCCAGTATTGATCGTTGAATTTTCTTACATTTCTGAATGTCATGTGTCGAGAAATATTCTTGAACCACCGCTGGCATCCCTCCTATGATATAATATTTACGGATATATTCAATCAGTTTATCATGAAGGCTAATAGGGATTGCTTCAAGGTTTGACAATTCTGAAATATGTATACGTAATTCCTTCTCTCCGGCAGCATCAAGAAATTCAAGGAACGATAGTGGATAGAGGTACAAATACTGTATCCTGCCTACTGGCATTCTGAAATTCTCTGATGATAGAGCAAACTCCAGAAGTGAACCAGCACCGATAATATGGAGTTCGGGCATCTCTTCATAAAAATAGCGTAATGCCATTATAGCTTTTGGACATTCTTGAATTTCATCCAGAAATATCAAAGTTTGGCCATTCCTAGGTGCCTTGCCTAAGAAAAGGCTTATCCTTTCAATAATTTCCTTCGGATCCAAGGAAGTGAAGATATCTTTGTACTCGGGATTTCTTTCGAAATTCAGAACAATGTAATCTTCAAACTCCCGTTGGCCAAACTCAGAAACTATAAAAGTCTTTCCTGTTTGTCTGGCTCCCCTTAATAAAATGGGTTTACGGCTGGAATCAATCTTCCAATCACATAATACTGAATATATGGATCTTATCATAATATAATGGCTATAATCAAAAGCAATAATACAATAAATATGGTTAATAACAAAGGTAATAATATGCTAAATGTGGCTAAAATCATAGGCAAAATGGATTTGATTTCGGCATGAAACCGGGGATATTGAAATCTTTGATCAATTTTTTACTTCTATTAATCTGTCGAGGTCAAATCCATAATGTGCAAATTTTTTGCGGATTCAATTCTCCATCAAACAAAGACGATAGTTGTGGGCTTTCTTCAAAATCAACCTTAACGTAATACTCAAACTCATCCTTTGCCAACTTTTCAACTAACCATGTTTTTCCAACCTGCCTTGCTCCTCTCAATAATAAAGGCTTCCGTCTGGACTTCAATATCCAGTTTTTAGGCCAGAATAAATAAATCGCTTCATACTCGCTTTAGTTTTCCAAGGGTGTTTTCATGATTACAATTTAGTTTTCCAAGGCTGTCTGAATCCCTATGAATCACCTAAATCACCTTGAATCACCAGACAATACAGAGTAAAGAGGCATATTTGAGATGATGCTAATCAGCTCTTTGTCAAGGTTAATAATTGTAAGATCAAGTGGGGCTCATGCTGCAAAAATTTGCCTTAATTGAATCTGAGATCCCAATTTGCGATATTGATCTGATAGCGTTATCTTTAGGAGTCCTCCCAAGCTATTATTTACACTATGCATTACAGAATTGCTGTGTTTGTATTATCACTTCTATATGGACTGGGAGGATATTCTCAAAACACCCTGTCTGGAATAATTATTGATGAGAAATCTGGCAAACCAGTATCTGACGCACACATTATGCCGGCCAATGGTTCAGCAACTATTTCAGATTCCTTGGGACAATTCTCAATTTTGGTAAACAAAATGCCTGTCACCATAAGAATTACTCATGTTTCTTATGGGCAATCTGACAATACTATCAAGCAGTGGCCAGAAGGAATACTTGTGATCAGAATACAGAAAATGATCAGTCATTTGGACGAGGTTCAAATTTCAGGAGCTAGAATGAGGGTTCTTACTGAAAAAGATGATTTCTCACTTCAGGATTTTGCATTCGATGAAAATAACCTTTGGATGATTGGATATACTAATAATCAAGCCAACAAAGGCAAACTATTCCTGGCAAATGAATTCGGTGATACTATGTCCTCAGTACCCATTCGTGGCGCTGAACAATTGTATAAAGATGCATTTGGTCATATCCATTTAGTTCTCAGGGATTCTGTTCACCAACTGTTTTGTTTGGATAATGATTCAATTATCTTAATACATCCGGCAGAAAAAAAAGAATTTATGGCACTGATGGAGCCAATTCAAGTAAGTTTCTCAAACAAATTAGTCTATAGAAATGTGATACAACATACAGAAGAGGTTTTTATCTATTATTATGATGAAGCGTACAAAGGGCCAAAATTTTTAACTCATGTAAAAGATTCATTAGAGGTACTCCGAAAATGGATGGACAGATTATCAGGTTCAATGTGGTTGGATCTGAGAAAAACCAGGTATTGGATGCCGAACACCAAAATAGCTGATATTTACGATGGATCTGTAAAAACTCCAATGTTTTCCCTGAACGACAGCCTTTATATTGTTAATAGAATCAAAGATTCTTTACTATCTTACGATCAAAATGGAAAATTTGCCGGTTCCGTTGCCATTTCTTTCCACAAAGACATTAAACTTGGGAATACAGACTACAAGGAGTTTCAGTTTTTGGTAGATAATAAAATGGGGATAGTTTACACTCTTGAAAGGAAAACTGCAGGATGGACAATTAATCCCCTTGATATTAAAAAAGGAATTAGTAATTCAGCCTTATCCTTACCAAATTTTGCCGGCATGACAGGTATTACTGTGTTCAACAATGCTGTTTACTTTCTCTACTATGAGAAAAAGCACCCCTATTTCACCAGATTATATCGGTTTCAGTTATAAGATTAATATCATCTTGACAAGGGAATAATTGAGATTGAAGATTATGGTTTCGAAAACCAAAGAGCTGTTACTCTTGAATCAAATCCAGTGTTAGCAATTATTGAGATGAAGTGAGGAGAAAATTGAGATGAGTGTCTTTTTAACACACTCACACTCATACCCAAACCCTTTCCCTTGTAGGGGAATAACAAAAATAATTGTATAACACGGAGTAATGAAAATGTTACCTGACATCGTTTTTCTACCATTATTAATGCCCTACTGGCAATAATCCCCTATTAATCTAGACTTGTCACGGACTCTTTCCAAGGCTGCCCGAATCACCTAAATCACCTAAATCACCAGTCAATACATGATAAAACCATTTTTGCGATTGTAAAATGATTCCATTACCTTTATTGGTGTTCCCCTTCACCAGATACTCTAAGGTTTGTCAAGGAGTACTTAAACAATATTGCTAAATGAATATCCGGGAGTCATTGCCTACAAACAATCTGTGGCATATAGTATTTATACCGGTTCTAATTGCTTTGTCAACACTGTTTGTTGCTTGTGAAAAAAATCATGCGCCAATCATTACGGGGATTTCATACGATCCAGCTTCCACCAGCGCAGGTACCATTTACACATTAAAAGCTGAGGCATCTGATGAGGATGGAGATGTTCTACAATATATATGGACTGCCAGTGGAGGAGTATTCCTTTCTGAAACTGACAATTCTGAGGTGCAATGGAGGTCGCCGGCAAGTGGTGAGGGAGAATCATTTTCTATTTTTGTTAGTGTTACAGATGGTGAGTTTGAAACCACAAAAGAACTTATGATCGCCCTAACAGAGCCGGTTTTGGGAGGGATAACAGGAACAGTGTGCTTCTCGAATTGCAAAATACCAATTGAAGGAGTTAGGATTAATATAGCTGATAAAGAAACTATTACTGATGATAACGGAGATTACTCGATATCTGATCTGATTTCTCGCAAAGACACCCTGGCCGCTAGTAAAGAAGAATTCGGACCTAAAGAATCTCTTGTATCAATTCCACCTAATGGAATTCTGCATTATGATATTGAAATGACCTCCATTACGCTATCAACCAAGGCCTTTGGGATAATTACTGATCAGGATGGCGGAGCAATTAGAAATGCAGAAATTATCGTGCTTAATCCAAATGGAACAGAAAGTAAACTGAAAGATTATACTGATGAAAATGGCCAATACAGGATTCTGTATGTACCGCATGGTGAGCATAAAGTTGTGATAAGGAAGACTATAAACGAGGATTATAAATACATAACGATAGAGGAAAAAGTCAAATTTTCAGAAATTGAACAGCGTTTTGATTTTGTAGTTCATAAAATCTCCCTCAAAGGATTTTTCACAGATATTCGCGACGGCCAGAAATATGCTTATAAAACTATTGGAAGCCAGACGTGGATGGTGAGCAACCTGGCATATTTGACTCAAGTCTATCCTCCTTCAGAGTTGTCTACCGATAAGCCACGGTTTTATGTTTATGGATATGCAGGTTCTGATGTGGATGAAGCTGTTAGCCAGGAAAGATACAGAAACTATGGAGTATTATATAACTGGCAGGCTTCTTTAAGAATATGTCCGTTCGGATGGCACTTACCACGTAAAGGAGAATGGCAAATTCTAACTAATACATTGTATCCCGGGGCAGGCAGTAAAATGAGAACCACTTCAGGATGGGAGGAAAATGGTAATGGAGATAACTCAAGTGGTTTTTCCGCTCTACCAGGTGGAAAGCTTTCCAAATATGGCATCTTCACTGAAACGAACTGGGCAGCTTACTTTCAATCTTCGACCGAATATACTAATACTCAATCATATCATATTAGACTGAGCTCTGGTTCAAATTCTGTCTGGCCTCGTACCAATAATAAAAATGAGGGCTATTCGGTTCGCTGTATAAGGGATAATTAGCTGTTTCCCCGGTTATTGGAA
>JAUVKA010000191.1 GCA_030592205.1 Bacteroidota bacterium
ACCTCCGGTTTTTCTTTTGCTGCTCCAAAAATTCAAAAGAGATCCATCCGGCAGTTTATTCAGGTAGTAGTACCCTTCTTCATCAAACAAAAAGCCTAACCTGGATAACTGCTCCTTATCCAGTTCGAATATGGTTCCAATAATAGTAGAATCTTTTGGCTCCAGTTGGGGTAGGGTGCTAGGGGTATTCGGGTTATTCAGGTGATTTTGGGAAGTCAGTTTATTCTGTTCGGCCCCAATACTTTCTGATCCTGAACTTTTAGTCCTTGAGTATTCGCTTCCTGAGCTTCGGTCCCTGAGCTTGTCGAAGGGCCGAAGAGTCGAAGGGCTGTTATCTGGATGTTCAAAAGAGCTTTGACCGGTAACTGATAATTTTTGTTGAGGATCAACCCGCAACTCGTAACCCGCAACCCGCAACTCTTTGTCGGAAATATCTTCCCTAAGTTCCTGCCCGCTCCATGGACTAATCAAAAGAATCGTAGTAAGTATTGATATTAAAAGTGTCATAACAATCAGATTTAAAGGATTAAACAATTTATTTATCCATCGGGGCTGATAGGAGTGTTTGTGCTGCATGGCAGATATTTTTCCTGAATCCAATAGCTTCGTTACCTCCCCTAAAGAATGATCAGGATTTGATTTGTTTGCCTGCTTAAGCAAATCGGACAAAGACTTTTGCTTTTTCATTGTTTGTCCTCCTTTGTTTTCACTTCACTCCTTGACCCCTCCGGGTCGTTTAACCATAATCGCAATTGTTCACGGGCTCTTCTGAGCCTTGTTTTAACTCCTGATGATGTTCCTCCTTGAATCTTCTTGATCTCTTCTATAGTGAAACCTGAGAGATCAAAAAGTAAAAAGGCTTCTTTTTGTTTTGATGGCAGCTTTGCCACATATTCATAAAGCAATTCTACATCAGGTTGCAGATCGGGAGCCGGATTATCACCGGGTAACAGCCAGGCATCCCTTTCATTATACTCGCTTCGGAATTTATTCCGGCGAACCTGGTTCAGTCGCAATCGTCGGGCTACACCAAAGAGATATGCTTTGAAAGAATTCTTCTTTTTTATTTTATCCAGATTTTCAAAGACAATCAGGATGGTTTCACCGGCCAGATCCCTGGCATCTTCGCGGTTACCGGTGATACCGCGACAGTACCTGGAAAAAGCCTGGTAACATGGAGTGTACATCTCCATGAACACTTGTTGTTTTGAATCATCCCGGGATGGATTCATTCAGTAAATTTCAATTGCGACTAATGGTTTCTTAAAGGTAGTAACTTGAAACGGGAAATAGTTTCATTTTAAAACCCATTTTTCTTCATAATCGGCTGGCAGGGCAGTTACCAGTTTTGTCTGAGTATCCAGGTAGTTCCAGATCAGCTCACCGCCAATAATATTGTAATTACCCTGATCATCAATCTCTAATTGGGGTTTAGCTCCGGATTCATCCGGCACAATAGCCAGATAGGCTACTCTGGCTTCATCCATTCTATGTTTTTCATTCCAATAATTAAAAACCAACAACTTATCATCCATCCGGATGGATTTTGTCGGAGGGACTTGATTTAAATCGGTAGTTTTCGACTGAATAGGGTAATCTTCTTCGGGATTATAATGTAGATAGATTGATTTATTAGAAGATTTGTCCCAATAGAAACGCTTTTCCATAAGCAAGAATCTTACATATGCCATGGATGGACTAATATTCTCTGATTTCTGTAAGTCCTGTAGATTTTTCCATGCTTGTTTTATTTCAAATCCTTGCTGAACAAGCTGATCATAATAAACTGATAAAAGAAAATGCTTGAGAGTTCCATTGAATTCTGTCATCCGATTCCTTTCCCAAGTCATTTTTCTTAAGACATTTTCATCTCTACGATCTACATAAAAAGCCGAACCGGAAAAGGCAAATGATTCTTGTTGAATTGAACCATCTGGATTTGTTATATCCTTATTGTACCAGAAATAATCCAGAAAATAAACCAGCTTATATCCAAGATAATTATTAACGATTTCCAGAGCTTTAGTTGCATGCCCTGTAAGTCTTTCCCCATCATAATAGAAGTAAATATCGCTTGGATTTTTCACTTCACAATGTCTACCTATTGGATCACCTAAAACATGTTCTTTGAATTTCTCATATCCAAATTTCCAATTGTCAGGATTGGCTCTTTTTACAATTTCCCTAATCTCTAATATATTATTCTTCATGCTAACATTCAGCTGAATAGCCTGTTCGGAATTTGTACTTAGAGTTTTAGTAAGCGGAAGGAAGCTTATATGCCGGAATACAAGTTCAATTTCTCCCGCAGGTATTCTTTCCAGTCGATATTCTCCGTTTTCATTTGTAGTGGTCCCCTTAGATGTGAATGAGATAAAAACTGTCAGATCCTTTATTGGGTTTCCTGCAGAATCGCTAACCACCCCAAATATCTCAGTAAGTTTTTCCTGTCCCAGGCTTGATGCTATTATTGTACTTGTAATAAATATCAGAGTTATTATTTTCTTCATTGTATTATATTTTCATGTTAATTGTCCTTAACACACCTGACCGGCAGGTTGTACATCCGGCTGGCTATCACGCTTTTATTTTTGTTCAACAATTTATCAATATACCATAGAATGGGATGTCCGGTTACAGTGGAAGTAGAGGTATAGTAATTCACAATACGACCTTTTCTAGTATATGTACTTGCTTCACGATAACCGGTGAGCCTCAAATGCAATTCACTGGAACCTCCCAATAGAAGATCTGATATTCTAACATCTGGCCCAAGGTCGGTCATCAGTTGGTTCCAATCCTCTAATGATGGAATTCTCCAGCCTGTAGGACAGGGCTTGAAGCGGTCGTCAGTAAGAGCAGCATATGGGTACAAATAGCCATATAAGTAAACGCTGTCGGCCTGACCTTTATAAATATCATTACTATAAGTGGAGGCTGGCGGACCTGGAGAGACATACCTTGAGTTGTTTTGTGTCCACCAGGTAGATCCAATTTTTACAGTTCCATAATATTCAGGTAAATAACTGCCCCTTTTATCTTCCAGAATGTCGGTTTGGTGATTACCTGGAAAAACACGGATTGTGTCGAGGGCAATGCTGCTTTTTCCATGTGTGTCTGTCATCATAAACACAATTGGGTAATCTCCCGGCTTATCAAAATATGTCCAAACTTCACGTTGGTCATCAAATTCCGAATCCCAGACACCATCATCATTGAGGTCCCATTGAATTTTTGTTTCAAGATATCTCGTTTCCCTATCCCAGGATCCTTTACCATGGAGGTAGAACCTGGTAGAGGAATTACCATAACGATTACCAAGTACCAGATCGGCTACAGGCGGGGTATTTACAGGAAATATTTCTACTTCAGTAATGGTTTCCATATAAAGACTATCCTTGTCAGTGACTCTGAGTTTTATTTTGTGTATACCACCAATAGGAATATTGTAACTGAAGAAGGGCGTACTACTGTTTTCCAATTCCCAATGATTGTCGGCAAAAATATCCCATGAATAGGATAGCTGAGCATTCGGATCTTCTATGATATAGCTTTCACTGGCATCAAATCTAATGGTGTCTTCAATCGTACAGGGCCAGCATTCAAATTCCATAATAGGGACGACCTGATCATTTAGTCGGGTAACTTTCAGATTGAAGCTTGCAATACCTCTCATATCCTGTGGATCTTTTACTTCCAGGCGGGAAGTGTAGAGTTGATCCTCTGCAAAAACAAATTTTGTTATAGGATCCGATGAAAAATCAGTATCCCAATTAAGATCTCCATCAAAATCCCAGCGGAACAGGAGTTGGCTAATAGAATCTTCATCATCTTTCGAGCCGGATGCATCGAAAGTGAATTCGGTAAAGATGTTTGCCGAATCAGGACTGACAAAAAATGCCGCACGTGGAGCCGAATACCCCTGGGGCACTATTATTGTAAAATATGAGGTGTCTTTTCTACCCAGGAGTGTGGCAGCTTCAAGTATAACTTTATAGGTCCCTTTCTGGTAGAATCGGTGGGTATAGAATGCTCCCGAAGTATACATTTTGTCCCAGTTTCCATCTCCATCCCAATCCCACCGAAGAAATACCGGATTGTCTTCTAAACTGGAAACTAAAGAAGGATTGGCATCAAATTGAAATACTGTTGTGGTATTGCCTGTATCTGGAGATACAACAAACTCTGAAACAGGTTGATAATCATTTTTAGCTGACTCAGGTTCGCAGGCAATCACCAGGAATGCTATCACAAAACTTAGGAATGTTGAAAATCTGCTATTCATATCCCACCTCCTTCCCGAATACCATTACGGTCCATAAAATTCAGGTCATAGGTGTATTTTCCGTAAGCCAGGGAATCGATGGATTGATCGGTTATATTAAACCCTTTGGTTTGCCGTGTCAAACGAGATGAGAAAATCCCTATACCATTGTAAACATTGGAATACTCCATCAGGCTGAATGTTTGTCCACCGGATTGGAGTCGTATCAGATATGCCAGTTCTTCACCACCGCATATTACATAAGCATCCATCCCTACAAATTTTCGGAATATTGATGGATCTGTAAGAAGTTGATCCCTGAATTTGATGTAAAACTGATTGCTATTGATACTCTGAGAATAATGCTGTCCATAATCGTCGAGGATGAATTTTGTATTGAAGGAAAAATCTGCTGTTTTCCTTTCAACCTGGTCTCCTGTATATTCATCATAATGAACAAAAAAGCCTAACTGATATATGCCGGCATTAGTACTTTTAGTCCAGAAAAACTGAGGGTTATGTTCAGTCTGAAAATTAATGTCACGGACTTCCGGGTAGGCTGGGTTTACAATATCAAAGGGTGTAACAGTGGTACAGGTGGAGTAAATTATTTTATCGAATTCATTCAGATATATAATCAGTTTGTAAGTGGTATTTGGAAGGATTTCCATATCTGTTTGATAGATCCAGTTTTCGGTGCCTGGAAAGAAACCCTCTTCCTTTTTTACGTCTATCGGAATAATGAATGCCCTTTTTTCAACCGTAGTCCCGTTTACCTGTTCAAGTACCACATCCAAAGCTCTGATAAATAGTAGACTGTCAGAACTTCCAGGAGCTTCTGAGGCTCTGGTTGAGTTATAGGAGCGGGATAATCGCAGGCTTTGTGTTGTCTTATCCTGGTCGAGCAGACAATAAACGATAGGGGTTATTACATCTTCCTGAAAAACATCAAGTTTAGCTTCACATCCCAACATCAGCAGGCTTGCAAGAAATAATATACTGGCTTGCCTGATCATTGGAAGGTTGGTATAATGGTGGTCAATTCATCTGCCTTGATTGTAAATTTCCCCATAGTATGTTTACCGCCAAACTGATTCCCCGGAAATCCAGCAGCCGAGCAGGTATCACCGGCACATATACATGCTATGCCTGCTTCATAATAATAGGTCCCGGGTGGCAGATAGAAAAAGTAATCTTCTTGGAAATCAGTGAGATTAGCCGACTGAAGATAGTTGCCTTTATAAATTTCAACACCATCCTCTGCCACATGAAGATCTGTCCTGATAATCTTATCAAGCGGGAGCCAGGGATGAGATAGCTTGAACCACACCCTTAGTGTACCAACGGGATCAAGTTCCAATTCTTCGGTTGTATCATTAAAAGGATCGGTTTCGCAGGATGGGGCAATGGCCACTATCACGCTTATGGCAAACAACCACCTTAGAAGATGTTTCATTCGTTACGAAAAATTAATGGCGGGGGGCTGTTAAAGGTAATGCAAAGAAAATGAAATTTCAAAATTTATTGAATCACACGCCCCGATTCAACTCACTGAAACACTCCTGATGCTAAGTCATAACAACCATCTGCTCTTTCCCTATTGCATCTTACTTCCAGCCTGGATAGTTTTACCTTAAACCATTCAAAAACGCTATGAAGCAGAGAATAAAAACCCAACTAAGACTTTCGCCAATTTATGTTATGCACTTAACAATATATTCTACCCGCTTGCCGTTTCCCCAATAAGCTTTGTTGAAAATATATGTATTTTGACGAAGCTAAAGCCAAACCAAGACCGGGTCCCCGCCCTAAAATTTTATCGTAATTATCTTATTATGAGATATGGATTGGTAGGCTTCATAGGTATTCTGATAACACTCTCAGCCTGCAATAGCAAAAAGCCGGAAATTATTACTTATGAACTGAGCCGTAAGGATTTTACGGAAAAGATTTATGGAACAGGCACTCTTCAATCTGCTAATAACAATACTATTATTTCACCCCGGGTATATTCACCCACACTTAAGGTTTTAGAACTTGCCCCTGAGGGGAGTATTGCAAAAGAAGGAGATACAATTTGTATTCTTGAAGCCTCAGAGATCTATGATTTTTACGACAGGTATTACAAAGAAGTTGAAAAAGTGAAGGCTGATCTTATAAAACAGGAGGCCAATAATGCCATGCAATTGAGTAATCTGGATGCTCAAATGCGGGAAAACAAAATCAAGACCGAATTTTCTATACTGGATTCAGTTCAGATAAAATTTGCTCCTCCGGTTCAACAGAGGATTATGGAACTGGAGCTGAAAAAGAGCCAGATACTACAACAAAAGATTATTAAGAAGCTCGAAGCTCAAAAACGCATCAACGAACAGTCGGTTCGTGCATTGAAATCTCAAATAATCCAGAAGGAACAACTAGTTCAGAGGTTTCAGGAGCAGATTGATATGTTGATTATTAAAGCTCCCAAGGAAGGTATGGTTGTTCATTCAACTTCTCCATTAATCATGTTTATGAGCTCATCCGGCTCTGGTTCAACAGGCGGAAAAACAAAAATTGGAACCTCTGTTATGGCAGATATGCCTCTTATGGAACTGCCTGACCTGGACTCAATGCAATTAGTTTTAATGTTACAGGAAGCTGAATACAAAAGGATAGAAAAGGGACAGAAAGTTATAATCAAGCCAGAATCGCTGGGAGATATTCAAACAACAGGAACAGTAAAAAGTAAGTCATTGGCAAGTCAAAGGATGGCCTATGAATTTAAAGTAAAGAGTTATAAAATTATTATTGATATTGATAGTCTGGATAATCTGATGTTGCCCGGTTTAAGTGCTAATTGTGAGCTTATTATCCAAAATGTTCAAGACACAATTGTAGTACCTGGTATTTCAATATTTGAAAAAGATAGTTCGAAAATTATTTACGTATTAAGTGAAGATCTTTTTGATATAGTAAAGGTCGAAACAGGCCTGACTAATGGTTCAGAAACAATAGTAAGCAAGGGCTTGCTGGGAACTGAAACTATTTCTTTAGTGAAACCACCTCATAATTTTATTAGGAAACCAAATAACCCCGGTGATGAATAAATACCTTTCAATTATTCTTTTACTATTTCTTTTTGCCTGCAATGGTAAAGAAAATATGGACATTCCAGTGGCTCCGGTTGAAAAGGGCACCTTTATTGAAGAACTTACCGAAGAGGGAACAGTCAGGGCTGTTAATGCCATGGCTATCACCT
>JAUVKA010000098.1 GCA_030592205.1 Bacteroidota bacterium
TCAACATTGTACCTAGCTATCCTATCGATGGTGATGTTTGTGAAACTGCCATTCCTTTGACACTGCCTGTAGTTAATCATTTTGGAACCACAGTTGGTTTCGAAGATGACTATGACATGTCACCTTGTAGCCCATATTCAAACTACATGGATGGTAATGACAAAGTATATAGCATTGAATTAGCTGTTGAAGGTTATCTGACTGCAAATATCCTTGGAGCTTACGGTTCTGTTCACGTATTGGATCTGTGTCCTGTTGTGGAACTCGAGAAGCGTAACTGTAAGTTATTTGCCAGCGGACCTAATGGTGGTGAACAAACTAAGAGAATTCAGCCTGGTTTCTACTATGTTGTAGTTTCTACCTGGGCTCCACCTCAAACTGTTGATTTCTTACTGAATATGAGTTTCGAAGAATTGTCAACTGGTGTTGATGATGCCGGACTCGGAAGCAGCCTGGTTGTATATCCTAACCCAACACAAGGTATGTTTACTGTAAGCATCAGCAATGCTGAAGCTAGTAACCTTACTTTGGAGCTGGTTAATATCTCAGGACAAGTTGTTTACAGAAATGAAGTTAAGTCTGTTTATAGCTATAACGAAGAGATCGACGCCAGTGCATTTGCTAAGGGTGTTTACTACCTGAAAGTAAATGACGGTGAAGAAGTTAAGATAGAGAAAGTTGTGATACAATAATATATCATAATCAGAATAGAAGAGGGTGTCATTTTTTGACACCCTCTTTTTTTGTGATTAATTCTGTAGTAAATAGTTTTATATATTTACATCTAATACCAAATTCGATAATGACCAATAGTCGTATTGGCTTTATTAAACTACAAGCTCTTGTAAATGGCAAATAGTAGAAGATTAGATATTGAAAATGTAATGCAGAACGCGCAAACTGCTGCTGAGAAGTTTTGTTTATCTTCCCAGGAGCAAGTTGCCTTTAATTATAATCAAAAAGCTATGGCTATTGAGGTAATAGGCCAACCAGCTTATAAAATCGCCGCGATTGAAATAAATACCAATACACTAATCTACCAATCTACTAATCTACCAATCCACCAATCAACCTCTTATAGCATGATCTTCTGGAAAGATTTCAAATCAGTATTCATCTCATTAGTGTTAATTATTCCCATAGTGTTTGGTTGTGATACCCGATTAGCCCCAAAGCCTAATGTGTTATTCATAGCTGTTGATGATCTTCGACCTGAATTGGGGTGCTACGGAAAGGAATATATTCAGTCTCCAAATATCGATCGACTTGCTTCAGAGGGGATTGTGTTTGCGAACCATTACGCTAATGTACCTACTTGTGGAGCATCCAGATATACCTTGCTTACAGGTATGCTTCCACGAAAACCTTCTGATGTGGGCAATGATGCCATACATAAAGCTATTTCCGGCAAAGCTGAGAATCCCAGGCCTGAATCATTTATCCATCAACTTAAAAAGAATGGATACTACACCATAGGTATTGGAAAGATTAGCCATTACGCCGATGGCCTGTTATATGGCTACACTGATGATACAATTGGGGCAGAAAGAGAGTTGCCTCATAGTTGGAATGAAATGGTTTTTGATCCTGGCAAATGGGGCACAGGGTGGAATGCATTTTTTGGCTACGCCGATGGCTCAAACCGACAAAGCAGAAAAAGGCAGGTTAAACCATACGAAAACGCAGATGTGCCTGATGAAGGATTTCCGGATGGGCTGACTACTAATTTGGCTATTAAAAAGCTAAGGGAGATGAGTGAAAAACAAAAGACCAATTCTGAGCTTCCCTTTTTTTTGGGTGTTGGATTTTTTAAGCCTCATCTACCTTTCAATTCGCCAAAGAAGTACTGGGATATGTACAATGAATCTGAGATTCCCTTATCAGCATCACCGGATCTCCCTGAGGATGTTGCACTTGCTAGTCTTCATGCTAGTGGTGAGTTCAATGGCTATGCTCTTGGAGAGGAAAAAGCTTCTTTAAAGGGATCAGTATCGGAGGATTATGCCCGGAAAGTGCGCCACGCATATTTTGCAGCCATAAGTTATACTGATGCTCAGATTGGAAAACTACTGAACGAATTAGAGTCACTGGAACTTAGCAATAATACTATTGTAGTAGTTTGGGGCGACCATGGATGGCATCTGGGTGATCACAGGGTTTGGGGAAAGCATACCCTTTTCGATTTTGCTTTGCAAAGTGCATTGATTATTAAGTTACCCGGCGATAAACAAGAGCAGATAAAGTATGTAGATAAAACCGTGAGCACTATAGATATCTATCCTACATTGATGGAGCTATGTGGGATTGAAATGCCACATGAAACAGATGGTAAGAGTCTGGTGTCCCTGTGGGAAAATCCTGAATTTTGTTTTGATAACCAGGCGTTTGGGTATTTCAGGAAGGGCGTTTCCTTAAGGACAGATCGGTATAGGCTAACTCGATATTTTCGTGAAGCAGATCCGCAGCTTGAACTATATGACCATATAACAGATCCTTACGAGTCAGAAAATATTGCCCGAAAATTTCCAAACGTCGTTGATAGCCTAAGGGTCATTTGGGAAAGAGGAAACACAGGAGTGTATAAGTAATTTGCTTCATTTGGGCAGCTTGATTTGTTTAGAAAGCTTCTGTTGATTTCTTTTTATACTACATCCAAAATCTAAATGTAACAGGTCATGAACAAAATTTCTTTTTCCTTGATTCTTTTATCCCTACTCTCATTTCCTTTATATTCTCAAATCGAAAAGGATCTTGTGGATTATGTGAATCCTTTTATTGGTACCAGTAATTATGGAGCAACTAATCCAGGGGCAGTTGCTCCTCTGGGAATGGCATCTATTGTTCCTTTCAATACATCGAAAGCAGACGGGAATATTATTAATACCGATGATGGCTGGTGCTCAACCTCCTATGTTCATGAAAATAAAACCATTACAGGCTTTGCGCATGTCAATTTTTCTAGTGTGGGATGTCCTGATTTGGGCAGTATTCTTCTTATGCCCTTAAGTGGTGATTTGGATGTTGATGCTAGTAGTTACGGTACTACATATCAACAGGAAAAAGCAAGTCCTGGATACTATGCTGTTAAGCTGGAACAATCAGGGATATTGGCAGAAATGACTGCTACTCAAAGAACAGGTTTATCAAAATACACTTTTCCAGAGGGAGAGTCTCATATTCTTCTCAATCTGGGACATGGCCTGACGAATGAATCAGGAGCGATAATCAGAAGGGTATCAGATACAGAAATAGAAGGTATGAAGTTAATGGGCACATTTTGTTACAACCCTCAGGCTGTTTTTCCGGTCTACTTTTTCATCAGGCTATCGAAAGCACCTTTGGAAATGAACTACTGGAAAAAGCAGAAGGAACTTCCAGGCCCAAGAAACCAATGGTCCTCTACAAGTGGTAAGTATAAAATTTATGAAGAATACTGGAAGGAGATGGTAGGTGATGATATCGGAGCAATTTTCACTTTTGATACACGGCAGGATGAGGAAATAATGGTTCAGCTTGGTATATCCTATGTCAGTATGGATAATGCCCGACTAAATCTTGATTCTGAGCAGGATGGTTTTCAATTTGATGAGGTACATCAAAATACTCGTCAGAAGTGGGCTGATCTGCTATCTCGAATTGAAGTTGAGGGTGGTACTGAAGATGATAGGGAAATGTTCTATACTGCTTTCTATCATACTCTCCTTCATCCAAATATTCTACAGGATGTTAATGGGGAGTACCCGGCAATGGGCAGTGGAAAGATACAGAAGTTGGAGCAGGGAAACAGATATACTATGTTTTCCTTATGGGATACCTATAGAACCTTTCACCCCCTGAAATCTTTGTTGTTCCCGGATCAACAGCTTGAGATGGTCTCATCAATACTGGCAATGTATAAGGAAAGCGGGGCCTTGCCAAAATGGGAGTTTGCCAGCCAGGAATTCAATGTGATGGAGGGGGATCCTGCCCTGGTGGTAATATCAGATACTTATCTTCGGGGACTTACCGGGTTTGATACTGAGCTGGCATGGGAAGCCATGTCGCACCACGCATTTGCGCCCGGGAATAAAAACCGGGTCCGGCCTGATAATGACTTTTACTCTAAGAATTGGTATGTGCCACTTACAAAGGATCATGATAATTCAGTTTCCCAGGCAGTTGAATATTACATAGCTGATTGGAGTCTGGCTCAATTCGCTAAGGCAATCGGTAAGACTACCGAAGCAAAACTACTGGAGGAACGTTCCCATGGATATACGAAATATTTTGATCCTGATTATGGATTGCTCCGGCCGGTTTTACCCAATGGTTCATTCTTTGAACCATTTGATCCATTGATGGGAGAGAATTTCGAGCCCTCACATGGTTTTCACGAAGGAACTTCATGGAATTATTCATTCTCTTTGCCGCATGCTATCCCTGAGTTGATCGAAATGTCAGGGGGTCCTGAGATTTTTGGATCCACGCTGGAAAAAAGTTTTACCGACTCTTTATTTGATATGACTAATGAACCGGATTTTGGATATCCGTGGTATTTCAACTACATCAAAGGTTCAGAGTGGAAAACTCAAAAGTATGTCCATGATTGTATCAGTCAGTATTTCTCAACGGAACCTGGTGGACTTCCCGGTAATGATGATGCCGGAACACTATCGGCCTGGTTAATGTATGGTATGATGGGCTTTTATCCTGTTTGTCCCGGAAAACCGGAGTATACACTGACTACCCCGGTGTTTTCATCTATTAGAATTAAACTTGACAAAGCTTATTATCCGAATGGGGAATTGCTTATAACAACAGATAAAGATCCGGGAGAGAACCCCTGGATAAAGGCAGTAAGGCAGGAAGGCTCATCAAAATACTTCATTACTCATGAGGATTTGCTTAATGCGGGTGAGTTGAAGTTTATACTGACCAAAAGGAAATAAGTGTTAAAATTCCTTAAATCAAGACTTTTGGTTTCATTCTGGATAATTACTAGCTTAAATTTGAGAGAAGAATAAGAACGATAAACGACTGGTTCATCCATTGTTGTTTGTAGTTCTCACATAAGCTACATTCAATCTGGATATAAAATCCAATAATAAACCGATGATATGAAAAAAATTATTTCCCTTTTTCTTTTTCTTGCCCTTACCGGCATTGGCCTGGCTCAAAAGTCGCCAATTATGGATGGTAAAGAGCGACTTAATCTATTCGATAAGCAACTTGCTTTAATAGATAATTCGGAACATTCAGATCTTCATTGGCAATTTCTAGGTCCGACAAATATCAGCGGTCGTGTTACTGATGTGGAAGCTGTAAAGCCTAAAGGGCAGAATTATACGATTTGGGTAGCTACTGCCTCGGGAGGAGTCTGGCTTACTGAAAATGAGGGAATTACCTGGGAGTCTAAATTTGACAAGCAAGTTACTACTGATATTGGTGACCTGGCCATTGACCCGCTGAATCCTGATGTAGTATGGGTTGGAACAGGTGAAGCTAATATTTTCAGAAGTTCCATGGCCGGTTGTGGTATCTACAAAACTACTGATGGGGGAGAAACCTGGGAGAATATGGGTCTGGAAAATACCAATACTATTGGAAGGGTTGTTATTCATCCTGAGAATACCAATATTGTTTATGTGGCAGCCTCCGGAAATGAATGGACCACCAATCCTGAGCGTGGTGTATATAAAACCACTGATGGAGGTAAATCATGGAAAAAGATTCTATATGTTGATGAAATGACCGGAGCCAATGATCTGGTTATGGATCCCAAAGACCCCAATACTCTTTACGCCTGCACCTGGCAGAGAGTTCGTGAGAAGTGGAATGATCCTCGTACATATGAAGGTTATTCCGGTAGTGGTATTTGGAAAACAACTGATGGTGGAAAAAACTGGAAACAGATCAACCAGGGCCTGCCTGTAGCTGATCAAAGGGGAAGAATTGGTATTGATATTTCCGTCTCGAATCCAAATATTCTATATATACTCCTGGATAATTATGAAGTTGCCTACGAAGCTAAGGAAGGAGATTTGGATTCATATAATCGACAAAAATCAGATGTTATCAAGGGAGCTGCTGTTTACAAAACCAGTAATAAAGGTGAATCCTGGGAGTTGGTGAGTGGAAAGGGACAAATGAAAAAGTTTATGGAGCGTCACTCCGGGACTTACGGCTGGGTTTTTAGCCAGATCCGTGTGGACCCCCAGGATGAGAACAAGATTTATACGCAGGGCTTATTTTTGAATACTTCAACTGATGGAGGAAAAACCTTCGTACGTGAATCCCGTATTCACATGGATCATCATGCCTTATGGCTTGATCCGGACAATTCTGACTATATGCTCAGTGGCAACGATGGTGGAGTGTATGTAAGCTATGATGGGGGTAGTAACTGGAGGCATTTTGTTGATATACCGGTAATTCAGTTTTATAATGTTGGTTATGATATGGGTGATCCTTTCAAAGTATATGGCTCAATTCAGGATCACTTTTCTTTTAGCGGAGAAGTAAAGCTTGATTTTGGTCGTGACAGGATTCAAGCAGTTTCCTGGGATAGAGCACCTGGAGGCGAAGGGTCTACTCATGCAGTTGATCCCAGAGACCCAAATATAGTTTATTCATGTGGTTTCTACGGGAGCCTAAGTCGTACAGACCTCAGGAAAGGTTGGAACAGAGGCAAGAATATACTGCCAAAAATGGATGAGGGTGAGTTGCCACTTCGAGGACAGTGGGTAGCTCCATTTATACTTTCGCCACATAATTCTGACATTATTTACCATGCAATGCAGTATGTTTTCCGTTCGAGAGACATGGGGAATACCTGGGAGCAAATTTCTCCCGACTTAACATATAATGATATCAACAAGATTGGAGATATTTCATACCAGACCATTTTCTCTTTGTCCGAATCTCCTTTAAAATTTGGACTCATATATGCAGGAACTGATGATGGCAGGTTACATGTCACGAAAAATGGAGGTGAGGATTGGACGGAGATCCCGAATGGTCTGCCCAAGAACAAATGGATATCCAGGCTTGTGGCTTCCAAATATGAAATGGGTCGGGTTTATATGACTCAAAATGGGAAAAGAGATGATGACTTTCAGGTATATATTTGGGTGTCGGAAGATTATGGTCAGACATGGACTGATATTTCCGGAAACATACCATTAGGTCCGGTAAATGTAATACGCGAGGATTTAAGGAATCCTAATGTTCTTTATGTTGGTACTGATATTGGCGTTTACATTTCCAAAGACCGTGGGCAAAGCTGGCAGGTTCTGGGTGACCTCCCTTCTACTTATGTACACGATCTGATAATTCATCCGAGGGATAATATCATGGTCATTGCTACTCATGGCAGAGGTATGTTTGCATTGAATATGGATCCTTTGAGCAGCAATGAAAGGAGATTCCAAAGAAGATAATCCAAACGAAGTAGTATAGCTTGAAAACTAAATCTTAAACTGATGAAAAGTAAATTTAACAAAATTATCTGCCTGATTTCAACCTTGTTTGTAATAGCAATTTGCTTGGGACAATCTACGATGGCTCAAAAGTCGCCAATTATGGATGGAAAAGACAGGCTGGAGCAGTTCAATAAACATCAGGCATTATTGGCTAGCTCAGAATTCAAAGATCTGCATTGGCAATTTCTAGGCCCTAAAAATACCAGTGGACGTACCACCGATGTGGCCGTGGTTTATCCGAAAGGTAAAAATTACACTATGTATGTGGCCACCGCTTCGGGCGGGGTTTGGAAGACTGTTAATGAAGGTATTAGCTGGGAGCCTATTTTTGAAAATGAGGTGACCACTTCTATTGGCGATATCGAACTGGATCCGAAAAACCAGGATGTGGTTTGGGTTGGAACCGGTGAAGCCAATATTTTCAGAAGTTCACATGCCGGATGCGGGATTTATAAATCTACTGATGCCGGTAAGACCTGGAAAAATATGGGCTTGGAGAATACCAATACTATAGCCCGGATCGTAATTAATCCAAAAAATACTGATATAATTTACGTTGCAGCCGGTGGGAATGAGTGGACTACTAATCCTGACAGAGGAGTTTATAAAACTACCAATGGAGGCAAATCCTGGGAGAAGGTTCTTTATGTAGATGAATTGACTGCGGCTAATGATCTTGTTATGGATCCCAAAGATCCGAATACTCTTTATGCAACTACCTGGCAACGAATTCGTCAGAAGTGGAACGATCCCAGAACTGAGCCAGATTACACGAATTCTGGGATTTGGAAAACTACAAATGGAGGAAAATCCTGGAAGAAGATTAACCAGGGATTGCCGGAAGCTCAGTACAGGGGGCGAATAGGGATTGATATTGCCCGTTCAAATCCAAAGGTTCTTTATGCGTTTGTAGATAATTATGAGATTGCCAGATATTATGGTGATGAAGCAGATACTGACTCATACGGGCGCCCCAAGGGTGGTGTTATAAAGGGAGCTACAATTTATCGCTCAAATGATAAGGGGAAAACATGGAAACAAACAAGCGGCCATACGGAAAAAATGAAAACCTTTATGGAAAGGCATTCAGCTACTTATGGATGGGTTTTTGCACAGATGAGGGTAGATCCCAATGATGAAAATACTATTTATACCATGGGCTTAGGTCTTAATGTTTCAAATGATGGTGGAAAAACATTCCGCGGATTAAGAGGTATGCACGGGGATCATCATGGACTGTGGATCGATCCTGACAATTCGGATTACCTTGTGAATTGCAATGATGGAGGCGTAGTTATTTCTTATGATGGAGGAAAGGCCTGGAAAAATAGCAACGATAATTTACCTGCTGTACAGTTTTTTAACCTTTGGTACGATATGGACACTCCATTCAGGGTTTATGGATCAATTCAGGATCATGGCAGTCGGCGGGGAGTAGTTGACATATCCAGAGGCAGAGATAATATTCCTGCAACTGACTGGGAGGGAGCTCCTGGTGGTGAAGGAACCAGTCATGCTATTGATCCACGAGATCCTAATGTAGTCTATTCAGCTGGTTTCTACGGATCCATCAGTCGGACAAACCTGGCAACTGGTGAGAGAAAAAGAATTCTTCCGGTTGAGTTTGAATCTGATCCTCCACTTAGGGGACAGTGGGTGGCTCCATTTATTTTATCTCCACATAACCCTGACATACTTTACCATGGTATGCAATACATATTCAGATCTTTGGATCGTGGAGATACCTGGGAAAAGATTAGTAAGGATCTAACTTATAATGATCCTGAAAAAATGGGAGATATACCGTATCAAACATTATCTGCAATTTCAGAGTCACCAATAAAGTATGGATTGATTTATGCCGGAACAGATGACGGTCGGCTGCATGTTACGAAAGATGGTGGAGATAATTGGACGGAAATAACATCAGGATTAATTCCCAAGCGATGGATCAGCGGGGCTGTTGCATCTAAATATAAGCTAGGGACAGTTTATGTAACTCAAAATGGAAAGAGGAATGATGATTTTGCTGCTTATGTGTGGAAATCTGAGGACTATGGCAAAAGCTGGAAGGATATTTCTGCCAATATACCAGCTGGAACAGTAAATGTGATAAGAGAAGATCCAAACCGACCAAACATACTTTATGTTGGTACAGATAACGGAGTTTTTGTAACGAAAGATGGAGGCGAGACCTGGACAGTTTTGGGTGATCTTCCCTCAACTTATGTACATGATTTGATCATTCACCCGCGAGATAATGTCATTGTTATAGCAACGCATGGGCGGGGAATGTGGGCTTTAGACGGAGATCTGGTCAATGGTGGACGAGGCCGTTTCAGATTTAGGTAAAATAAAAAGGGCCGGGAATAACCCGGCCCCTATTATTTTCCATTCTTCAATCCCCACTTATTCTTTAACTCTGTGCCAGGTTTGTTTTCGGCCAATAGGTCCAATAGAACCCCTGACTGTTAGTGTGTTGGCGTCTTTTAGCCATATTTTAACATTATATAGCTTTCCATTTCCAGGGTCAAGAATCCCTTTCTTGCCTTTCCATACTTTTCCGTCGCGCTTGCAGCCATTAATAATATTCATCCCGATAATAGGCTTATCTTTTAAAGCACCCTTGCAATCTTCACAATTTTTATTTGTAGGAGTTACCCCATCGTCATCCCAGGTTTGTAAAATCTTTCCAAATAGTTTACCTCCTTTAATATAAACTTCTACGATAGATTTTTGCTTCTCGGTATCATCATCAATGGTCCTCCATTTTCCGGTGACACTTTGAGAAAAAGTGCTGGTTCCAAGTAAAGCTATCACAATTAGCAAAATAACAGATTTCATACTTTTTTTCATCTCATATAATTTTAATTTGTTTTGTATTCGATGCAGCTCGCCAGGCAATGTTCTTCGTATGCATGAGACAAATTCTCATGGCTCGGTTCATTTTCGTCACTTTTTAGTTTTAGATAGATAAAGGAATTAAAAAAATATTACTAATCAAAGAGTTCCGCACATCTATTATAGTAGAAATGCACTTGAATTGAAAGTAATTATTTCCAA
>JAUVKA010000066.1 GCA_030592205.1 Bacteroidota bacterium
AATTAAAAGTCCTTTCGAGAATATGAGTTTAACCTCCCTGGAAATGACTGGCACCCTTGGTTTATTTGATATACTTGAAAACCTCGATAAGGCTGCCGACGACCCTAATATTGCGGGAGTATTATTAAAAACCGACATCATTACACCTGGAATAAGCACTCTTGATGAGATCCGGGAGGCTCTTTTGAAATTCAAGAAATCTGGAAAATTTGTTTTAGCCTACGGCGATTATTTTACACAAGCTGGTTATTACCTGGCCTCTGCGGCTGACAAAATCTACATTAATCCTGAAGGTGTAATAGAGTTCAAGGGGCTGCGCTCCGAAGTAATGTTTTACACCGGAGCACTCGAAAAACTAGGTGTGGAAGTACAAGTGCTGCGCTATGGCAAGTTCAAAGCAGCAGTTGAACCTTTTCTGGAAAAAGAGATGAGCACTGCCAGCAAAGAGCAAAGCCATGCCTACCTTGATGCCATTTGGAGTCATATACTGACTGGCATTTCATCTGAAAGAAATATTGAAATTGAAAAACTCAATGAGCTAGCCGACCAGATGACCATCAGATCACCGAAATCTGCTTTGGATAATGGTTTTATCGACGGCTTGTTATACCTCGACCAGCTACACGATGAATTACGAAAGATTGCGGGTATAAGCGAAGAGGGTAAAATCCCTTCTGTTGATATGAAGAAATATGTCAATGTACAGCCAACGGTTAAAAAGAAATATTCCTCTGATCGTATTGCTGTAATATTTGCAAGCGGAACAATAGGCCTGAACCAGGAAAGTGCAACATCAATCGGTGGTCACCCTATGGCAAAAACTATTAGAGAGGCAAGAAAAGATAAGCGTGTCAAAGCCATAGTGTTACGAGTTAATTCCCCGGGAGGAAATGGTATTTCATCGGAGATTATCCGCAGGGAAGTGGAACTTGCAGCTAAAGCGAAACCAGTAATTATCTCAATGGGTGATTATGCAGCTTCTGGAGGATATATGATTGCCATTCCGGGCCAAAAGATTCTTGCCAGCCCAACCACTCTTACCGGCTCTATCGGAGTATTTGGATTACTCCCAAACTTTGAAACTTTGCTGGAAGATAAACTTGGACTTCGATTAGATGGTATTCAGACAAACGAAATGGCCGGTATTGGCAGCTTAACCAGGCAGATGACACCTGAAGAACGAGAGATTCTACAAGGAGGAATAAATGAATTCTACCGCTTGTTCACCAGCCAGGTTGCTGAAGGCCGGGGTATGGATCTGGATCTGGTTTATGAACTTGCCGAGGGTAGAGTATGGAGCGGAGCTGATGCCCTCAAAAATGGCCTTATTGATGAACTTGGAGGATTATCCAAAGCAATTAAATTGGCCGCCGAGGAAGCTGATCTTGAAAATTACCGTATACGTGAATTGCCTTATCTGAAAGATCCTCTGAATGAGATACTGGAACAATTGACCGGCCGTTCTGTTCAAGCTCAGAAAATCATAGAAACTGAAATTCCAGCTATTCGGGATATTAAAGAAATAATTCAGGGCGGACGGGTTCAGGCACGCTTACCCTATACAATAACGATTCGCTAAACCTTATTAATTGATTCGCCAACACAAGATAACAATCGCCCTGCTTCCCCTGGCCTGGATATATGGATTGATCCAAAGGGTACGCAACTTACTGTTCGACACCGGCCTGCTAAATAGCAAAAAAGCATCTGTTAGAACTGTGGTTGTGGGAAATCTTGCTGTAGGAGGTACAGGAAAAACCCCTCATGTAATCTGGCTGGCCAGTGAATTATCAAAAACGCATACCCTGGCTATCCTTAGCCGTGGGTACAGACGAAAAAGTAAGGGTTTTCGCTGGGTCCAAACTGAAGATCATCCCAAGCAGGTAGGAGATGAACCATTGGAAATGAAAACCCTGCTGCCTGATATTCCAGTAGCTGTTGATACAAACCGCCACAGAGCCCTTAAAATAATTCAAAAGGAACTTAACCCGCCACCTGACCTGGTCATTCTCGATGATGGATTCCAGCATCGCAGGCTCATCCCCGATTATGCAGTCATCCTGTCCCATGCAAAAAGACCTTTCTATTCCGACCAAATGATGCCTGCAGGCCGTCTGAGGGAACCAAAGAGCTCAATTAGCAGGGCAAATTCATTGATTATTACAAATACAACACCAGGCCAGGAAACCGGAGGTGAACAATCCAGAAAACGTTTTGGTTTAAGAGAAGAACAGCAGTTGTTCAATAGCTCATTTGAGTATTTAGAACCTATTGCGATCACAGACAAAGCTCAAAATCTTTCACCAGAGAAGGCTGATGCCATTCTGTTGGTTACAGGTATAGCCTGGCCTGATGATCTGCAAAAAGAAATGGAGACCAGAGCAAGCACACAGATGATGCGTTTTCCGGATCATCACCCTTATATGGAAAAAGATATTCAATCTATAATATCTACATTTAAGCAATTAGAAGGGAAAAATAAAATCATAGTTACTACCGGTAAGGATGCCATGAAACTGAAATTTTCTCCCGGGCTTGAACAATTACCAATGTATTACCTTAGTCGGCAAGTTATTATGACCAAGGAACAAAAAAAGAAACTTATCGAAAGCATTAATCATCATGGATAAATCATTTCTTGAAAGTCTTGAGTATTTGGGTTCACAAACAAGTCTTAAACCCAAAACGGGTATTGTAATTGGTACGGGTTTGGGCGACCTGGTAAATCATATTGATATTGAATCTGAAATTGAATATGAAAACATCCCTCATTTCCCCATTTCAACGGTTGAAGGACATCATGGCAAGTTGATTTTTGGATTTCTAAACCAGCGGCCGGTGGTAGTGATGAATGGTAGATTTCATTATTATGAAGGCTATTCAATGCAGGAGGTCACCTACCCTATACGCATCATGAAGCTCCTGGGAATCAAAGAAATATTTCTTTCAAATGCAGCTGGTGGAGTTAACCCTGATTTTGAGATTGGCGATTTGATGCTTATTCATGATCATATAGATTTTTTTCCTGAAAATCCCCTGAGGGGAGCAAACCTGGAGAATTTTGGACCCCGTTTTCCGGATATGAGTCAGGCTTATGATCAGGACTTGATTGATTTGGCTCTGTCAGAGGCAAAAAAAATGGATTTGTTGCTACACCAGGGAGTTTACCTGGGTAACCCCGGACCGAGTTTTGAAACCCCGGCTGAGTACATTCATTATCGCACCATTGGTGCTGATACTATTGGGATGTCAACCGTACCCGAAGTTATAGTAGCCCGACACATGAAACTGCCTGTTTGTGCTCTTTCGGTAATAACCAATCTGGCTATTCCAGGTAGATTCGACAAGAATTCGCATCTGGATGTGCAAAAAGCTGCCGCTAAGGCTCAGAAAAACCTGGGCAATTTATTAATATCCATATTGGGAAAACTTCAGTAAGCAGTCACAACACATGCCTCTTTCCATCGGCCTTTTGATCCGTCAGGTTTAATATAATTCAGAATGATCACATAATAATCAGATGGTACCCTGTTTCCCAATTCATCGCTACCATCCCATTTGATAACTCCATTTATGGGCAGAGCCCCGGCAGCCGACAACTCCTTTACCTGGCTTCCGGCAAGGTTCCACACTCCAGCGCTTCCAATCCAACCTGGTTCCCCGGTGGAAATTCTGATTAATAGATAATCCCCGTAACCATCCTGATCAGGACAAAAGGCTCGATTTTCGATAGAGAAAACTGTAGAAACATCTATCTGTAGCGATCGCTGCGAATTTTCCATTCCAGGAGTTGAACCACCAGAAGCAATAGAGGCTGAATGCCAGTTTGATGAAAACCAACCGGAAAGATCCAGGCGAATTCGTTCCAGAGAAATCCCTTTCGTATCCTCAAGGCGTGGATCATGCCATGCAGGATAATATCTAATCATGTCGAGCACTTTCTGACTCTCATCCAAAATACAGAGGATAGAACCCTGATTCGACAAGGCCGGCATATCCGATTTTTCACAGATTTGGCCCAAAGGAATATCGGAATCCATAAGGCCCAGGAGATATCCATCTGAAGTCAGTGCATACTCCTGCCCTGGAAACATCAAAAACGATTCTACAACTGGCTTTGAGAAACGACTTATTAACCCTGTCTCATCACAAGTTGCTACATACAAATCATTCAATGCCAGTATTTTACCGGAAGCATTATGGATTCCAATAAATTCGGGCTGATTGTCAGCAGGATCAAACATGATCTCTGAGATTACTACATCGCTGGAATCGGGTGCCTCAGGAATCCCGAATTCCACTGTTCCTGAGATCAAGCTAACTCCGGAACAATCAGTAGCCTCACCTCCTACAGACAAGGAAAACCTGGTACCATCAGGAATGATATTATTCAGAGCAATTTCAATCATCCAGGGGCGATCATCCAAATATCTCCAACTATCGATTTCCAGAGTTGAAGGTTCAATAAAAAAACTGAACCACTCTGTAGTGTTTAATGGCATTATCGGCTTATCCAATATAAGCAGCAGCTTATCCTCATCCTGTATTCCAAGCCTTACCGGCCTTGAGGGCAAATTATCACCAAGCGTTAAGGTGAAAGAATTCTCCTTGCCGGGAGTTCCTCCGGAAGAAGCAATTGAAGGATGCCAGGCATCCTGCTGACAGGCATGCCCCATGTCTGTCAGTTCAAGCGACCACCCACCTTCCTGCTTCAGGGCATCCTCAAACTGAGATGGATGATAAGTCATAAAGTGAATAATCTCTCCCCTGGGAGACAGCAAAGCTAAAAACTGACCGGAATTTCGGAGTAAAGCCCATTTCTCCATAGACAGAACGGGCAGATTGCGCTCACTGAATTCAGGAGCTCCAGTTTTATTTGAAAGCACAACATAATATTCAGGGGCAAGTTTGTAGGAAGGGAGAATATTTTTCTTCTCTCCCACTCTGAGGCCCCAGTTATTCAGATCCACTGTATCAGGCCCAATATTGTATAACTCAACATATTCGTATGCCGGTAAACTAACTATAGGTTGTGGATCAAACATTATCTCCGTAATTAACAAGGAAAGCGGATTTGTTGAATACTCAGTATTCTTTTCTTTCTGGGCATGCAGGACAGAAGGCATTAATAAAGCTGTAAATACCCAAAGGAAGCCTGATTTTCGCATGATTTGCATATTTTTGTTGTTCTGTTTCCTTTATAGATGAGAAAACAGACTGTTTATGGAAAATTTATTGAGCTAAGTATGAAAATTGCAGTTGTTGGAGCCACTGGGCTGGTTGGTCAGAAAATACTCGAAGTACTGGATGAACGGGATTTCCCACTAAAAGAACTTATCCCTGTGGCATCTGCCCGCTCGCTGGGTAAGAAGATCCTATACCAGGGTAAGGAATATAGTGTTATTGGGATGGAGGAAGCCATCAACAGGAAGCCGGCTATTGCTATCTTCTCAGCGGGTGGACAAACCTCCCTCGACTGGGCCCCGGAATTTGCGAAAAATGGGACTACCGTTATTGATAATTCTTCAGCCTGGAGAATGGATCCCAGAAAAAAACTGGTAATCCCCGAAATCAATGCTTATTCGCTAAGTACTGAAGATAAGGTTATTGCAAATCCAAATTGCTCTACCATTCAGTTAATTATGGCTCTTGCTCCCCTGCATCGCAAGTATGGTATTAAACGGGTAGTTGTCAGCACTTACCAATCTGTTACCGGTACAGGCAAAAATGCTGTCGACCAATTATACGCTGAAGAATCACCGAGTAACCGAGTAACCGAGTCACCGAGTAACCGAGCCTATCCCCATCAGATTTACCGCAACTGTCTGCCGCATTGCGACGTATTCCTGGATAATGACTATACCAAAGAAGAGATAAAACTGCTTAATGAAACCAGGAAGATTTTGGATGACGATTCGATAAATCTCACTGCAACAGCTGTGAGGGTTCCGGTTGTTGGGGGCCATTCAGAATCAGTTAATATTGAATTTAATAATGATTTCGATCTGGATGAATTGAAAAAATTACTCAATAATTCCCCTGGAGTTGTTGTGCAGGATAATCCTAAGGCAAATTTATATCCGATGCCCATAAATGCCAATGGAAAAGATGAGGTTTTTGTGGGTCGTATCAGGCGAGATTATTCCCAGAAAAAATCTTTAAACCTCTGGATTGTTTCTGATAATCTTCGAAAAGGTGCAGCAACTAATGCGATACAGATAGCAGAATACCTGGTAAAGAGTAATCTGGTAGATTCTTAGATCAGACTTAACAGTTCTTTAACACCCATTGAACTGCCACGATCGGTATTAGAAAGTATAATCAGTGTTTTCCTACTCCCCAGCTCCCTGAGGAAATAAGTATGAAAACCTTTCCACCAGCCTGTATGGTAAACCACCTTATTATCCGGATCCCTTGCATTAATCCTCCATCCCAGGCCATAGTTATCCCAAGTTCTCAAATCTTTATGCTGAAGAGTATAAGCTTCTTCCAGGGTTGCATGTGAAATCAGACTTTCATCATAAAGGGCCTGATCCAGTTTAAAAAGATCAATTGCCGAAGCATAAACTCCTTTGTCGCCAACTACTCCGTTAAGGTATGTATTCTCAGCCACCCTTCGACCACTGGAATAACCTACTACATGATTAAAGTTTTTAGGATAATTGCTCTTGTTGTAAATCAGGCTATTTGACATGTCAAGAGGCAGGAAGATATTGACCTTCACGAATGCTTCGAATGACATTCCACTGACCTTCTCAACAATCAGTGCCAGCATAGCATAGTTTGTATTACAGTAATTGTATCGTCGATCCGGTGGATAATACGGCTTAGGCTCATACTTCACCATCAAGTCCAGTATATCCGGGTTGGAAATTGGAATATCTCGATCTGGCCAGAACTCATCAGAAAAATACATGTAATTGGATAATCCTGAGCGGTGGTTTAGCAGCATCCGGATAGATATCCCGGGATAAGGGAACTCGGGTAAATACTGTTGTACCGTATCCTCCAGATTGAGTTGTTTATTTTCGTATAACTTCAGTACTGCAAGTGCTGTGATAGGTTTGGAAACAGAAGCCAGTTGAAAAGCTGATTCCATGGTTAAAGAGTCCTTACTCCTCAAGTTCGAGAAACCGTATGCCTTTGAAAATGTCACCTGACCGTTCTCGGCATATAGCACTGTTCCATTGAATCCGTATTTGTTCTTACGTGTAAAATACTCTTCTATTCGAGATGCCCCTTCAGAAGATTCGGGATGGCCTGGCAAAACAGCAGGCTCCTCAAGAGCTTGGCTTATGGGTACGGCCATTCCCCCAACAGACTCCTGTTGTCTCTCCTTCGGTTGACAAGCCAGAAGGAGAACAAATATCACAGAAAATCTAATCGATTTATATATCATTCTTTAATAAAGAAAATCATTATATGGAAAACGTGTAATATGCACTTCTTTAACTCGCTCATATAACACATTCTTCAACGTATCAAGGTTTATTTTATTTCTTGCTGATATGAAAATACAGGATTGATTTTCCCGGTTCATCCATGTATGCTCTAACTCTTCAAGGCTATAGTTCTCGCGCATTTTTGGGGTCAGATCATCCTCCTCTTTCGGCTCATAGTGAAAGGCATCTATCTTATTGAAAACCAGGATCACGGGTTTATCATGGGCTCCAAGCTCATTCAGAGTTCCCTGAACAACCTTAATCTGATCCTCGAAAGCCGGATGAGAAATATCTACCACGTGAACTAAGAGATCAGCTTCTCTTACCTCATCCAGAGTTGATTTAAATGACTCAACCAGGTGATGGGGCAGCTTTCGAATAAATCCAACCGTATCACTAAGAAGAAATGGAAGATTTCTAACCACAACTTTTCGTACTGTTGTATCGAGAGTTGCAAATAGTTTATCCTCGGCAAATACTTCCGATTTACTCAGGAGGTTCATGATTGTTGATTTGCCCACATTAGTATATCCAACAAGTGCGACTCGAATCATCTTTCCCCTGTTCTTTCGCTGAGTAGCTACTTGCTTATCTATTTTGTCGAGCTGGGCTTTTAAGCGGGCAATTTTATCTCTGATTATCCTCCGGTCGGTTTCAATTTCAGTTTCACCCGGACCACGAAGGCCGATTCCCCCTCTTTGGCGTTCCAGGTGGGTCCACATCCGTGTTAACCTGGGGAGAAGATATTGATATTGTGCTAGTTCAACTTGTACTTTTGCATGGGCTGTTTGAGCTCTTTTTGCAAAAATGTCCAGGATTAAGTTTGTACGGTCTAGAATTCTTCTGTTGAATACCTTCTCAATATTTCTGAGTTGTGTAGGGCTCAGTTCATCATCGAAGATCACCAGATCAATTTCCTCCTCAACAACGTATGACCTTATCTCCTCAAGTTTTCCAGAGCCTACAAAGGTAACGGAGTGAGGTGAATCCAAATGTTGGGTAAATCTTTTCACGGGTATAGCTCCGGCAGTCTCGACGAGGAAGGCCAGTTCATCCAGGTATTCATTCGCTAAGCGATCATTTTGATCACGCTTGATCACAGCGATTAGTATTGCTGATTCCTGTTCAGGTTTAGTCAGATAATAATTACCCATAAAAACAAATAGATGAATGGCTCACAATTTACATCTTTCCGGGCGCAAAAATGGCAAAAAAAAGCCACCCCAAAACGAGGTGGCCATAAAATCTTTTAACAATTCTTATTGAAGAACGAATTTAACAGGGATTGACATCGATACATTGACCGGCTTTCCGCGTTGCATTCCGGGAGTCCATTTAGGAGCAGCCTTAAGGGCTCTGAGCACCTCATTATCTAGCGAAGGATCAACACCCCGCATTACTGTTATAGCTGCAATTTCACCTTTTTTATTCACCACAAAACTAATATAAACAGTACCGCTGATACCATTTTCCATAGCGATGGGCGGGTACTTAATAGAGCCTTGAATATAGCTTCGGAAGGCCTCAAGCCCCTCCCCCTGGAATAGCGGCATATCCTCAACAATATAGAATACTTCCGCATCCTCTTCTTCTTCTTCTTCCATCACCATGATCTCAATCTCATCGTCCTGGCTAGCCTCAAAATCATCGATCTCAAGGTCATCCTCCAGATCTACGTCATCATCTACAATATCCAGCTTAAGAATAACTTTCTGGGGTTTTGGCGGTGTAACAGGCTTTTGCAATTCCTGCCTTGTGATAGGGATAATCTCCTCTTCACCTGCAAGGTCCTGCAGCTCACCAAGTGAACTCACACTAATCTCTGTCTTTGTCCACTCGAATCCCACAAGGATCAGTGCCAAAGCAATTACGTAGCCAATTTCAAGGAATAGACTCTTCTTCTTTTCCAGATCAGCCTTATCAGTTTTCTTGCTTTCCATAATAATCTTATTTAGCGCGATAAAATTAAACAATATCGTTTGATTACAAAAGAGAAAGAGAGGATAATTAGTAGATTAGTTGATTGGTGGATTGGAAGACTGGGGTATTGGTGTATTAGTATAATGGTATATTGCTAAAAAATTCAATATAGGAATTACCCACCGTCACGAACCTACACTGTAGTCTTCGGTTTAAAATATTCAATCTTTCTTCTTTTCAATGAACTCGCAGTAAAGTTATGCAATTATTGTTCCATTTCAACTAAATCCTTAGCTGAGCCATAGATTTATATGTAGCAAAAATGAATTTTATCTACTCGGTATTGTGTTGATTGTAAAAAGGCTCTATATTTGCACCCCGCACTCACACCCACACAGACACCCACACCCGCTTGGGGGATTAGCTCAGTTGGCTAGAGCGTTTGACTGGCAGTCAAGAGGTCAGGGGTTCGACTCCCCTATTCTCCACAGGTGAAAATGAGACACTTACACAATTCACGTGTAGGTGTTTTTTTATGAAACTGTAAACATTTTGCCAGCACTTCCCCAAAAATCACCATTTTCGATATTGAAATGATCCCAAATTGATGGATTTCATAACCATGAATTCTAATGCACAAATGAAAATCAAAATCTTACACATCCCACGTGTAGGTGTTTTTTTGTTTTAGGGGGGAGTGCTGCCCTTATTATTCATCAAAAGTAAAGACATCTTCAATTTTATGCTCAAAAACTTTTGAAATATCAAAAGCCAGTTTTAGTGAGGGATTATATTTCCCTTTCTCAAGAAACACAATAGTCTCCCTTCGTACTTTTACTTTTACAGCTAAATCTTTTTGGGTTAAGTTATATCTTGCTCGTAGTTCCTTTATTCTATTCTTCATCAATTCCTTGATTATTGATTATCAACCAGCTAATAACAAAAATAATTGCCATCCCAATCATACCTGATGAAAGCAGCCATTTAATGTCTATAAAAAAATGACTTTGGATAAATATCAATGCTAACCAGAGAACCAGAGATAAATAGAAAGATATTGCAGCAGATTTTTGAGCTATTTTTTTTGACAGCTCATCTTCTTCAGGAAGACCTTGTTTTTTTCTTTTCATTCTTCCATACCCAAAATAGCCTCCAATCAAAAAGAATAGAAATATTACACCTACAAAAATATACTCCAAAACCGAAGAAGTTGAATTACTTGGCTGAATAATCCATAACCCTGTAAGAACCAAAGTCCAAGTCAGGATAAAAATTGGTAAAAAAACCTTTTTCATTTTACTTACTTTAAGAGTTATGTATATCTAACACTAAGATAGAAATAAATAACATTGTATTTCAAATATTTTTTACTTTTTTTTGCAATCAGTAAAATAATTGCAAATATCGGTACCCTTGACCAAGCAATATCGGAGTAAAACAACCACCCCGTATGTGTCATTAATTTATTGAAATTCAATTCATTCTAGAGAGGTCACTTTAAAGCGTCTTCGCATTGTCACTTTCACCGTTTTTTGCAGCACTTCCCCAAAAATCACCATTTTCAATACTGGAAATGATCCCCATATGTTGGATTTCAAGACCATGAATTCTAATGCACAAAATATCAGAATGTGATCCACACCATCAGTGACATCAGGTTTAGGGTCCATGGTTCGAGTCCATGATGATGCGCGAGAAAATCAAACTTCTCAGAAGTTTATGGATTCAAGTTTTATATATCATCTGAGTCATAAAAAGAATCAGGCTAGTTTTACTTTCATATATTCAACGTAACTTTATAAAAATTAAGGTTTTATTATTAATCCATAAATCCTAATTAGTATGATTGGAGCATTAATTGCAAGACAAGCAGTAAAATCAGGATATAACGCTCTCAATGACCGTAATCTTGATAAATTTATGAAAGCATGGTCAGAACAATCTATCTGGATCTATCCAGGTAATCTTTCTGTCAGTGGAAAGCATGTTGGTAAAGACAAGGTAAAAAAATGGTTTGCGCATTTTCAAGAGCAATTCCCTCAAATGAAATTCAATTTAAACCATTTAGGCGTAGGTAGTATTTTCGCTTTTAGTGGGAATAATGTTATTTCTGCACATTGGGACTTAGAATTAACTAACAGAACAGGTTCTAAATACCAATATAATGGGATTACCGTTTTAGAAATTAAGGGTGCTAAGGTCATTAAGGGACAAGACTTCTTATTTAATTGCTCGGGAGAGGATTTCTCCAAAATGTGGGGCGAATAAAGCTCATATCCATCCCTCTTTAAGAATTATCACTTACTAACATTATAAAAAATAATGCACAGCCGCTACTCATGGTATAAGCAATATCGGGGCTTGTGGAAGTTTTAGCTGGATGTCGAATCAAAACGTACTAGAACAAATGGCTAAAACGCAATTTGGCTCCGGTTCTGCGGACTCTCTTTTGCAGGCAAGCCAGCTTGCCGCAAAACCGCCCTCACCCCGGAACTCTGTTTAGCGCAGCGTTGTGGTTAATTGTCTTTGGCCCCCGTGTTATTACCAGAATTTTCAGAAATCGATTCGAATGACTTTGTAATCTGAATTTCAGGAGTGCTAGAGTATATTTTCCGTAATTTAGAAATATTATCAGCATCAAGCGATTTCATTAATTCGCTAATATTATTTAACGTTTCTATATGCTCTGCTGTTAATTGGTCATCGTTTTCAAAAGCATATTCCAACATTGGTGCATATTGATTGATTGGATATTCGG
>JAUVKA010000309.1 GCA_030592205.1 Bacteroidota bacterium
AGGACAGAGAAATCATGTCAGTCTTTTTGCCGAACAAAGGTGGAGTGGAAAACGCTTTCAGATATCCGGGGGGATGATGGTTCATGTTTTAACTGGCAACTTAACAGGAATTCATGCTTACCCAGGACTGGACATAAGTTATCGGATTATACCTGATCTAAAAGTATATTCCAGCTTTAGCCGATCTCTCCGTTTACCAACATTCACGGAGATGTACTATATAAGCCCTACACATCAGGGAAATGCAGAACTGCTTCCTGAAACTGCCTGGGACTATCAAATGGGTATGAGGTGGGCTAAAGGTTCATATTCGCTTAGCTCATCTCTAAATACCAGATGGTCGGAAAATAGTATAGATTGGGTAAGGTCAAATTCTTCTGAGCCTTGGGAAAGCAGAAATATTACTGATATCTTTTCTCTGAATATGGATATTCGCTTAGTCTTGAATGAAACTTTATTCAGCTCTTTTGCTGATGGCTTAAGGATGCAATTCGGCTATCATTTTACCGACCAGATCAAAGAAGAGCTAAGTATTGATTCAAAATATCTTATGGATTATTTAAAGCATAAGATAAATTGGAAATCAAGTTGTGTTTTTGCAAAGCATGGACTTATCAGTGTGAATATCAATTGGGAAGACAGGGCAGGGGAGTATACCGACTGGGATACTGAGGGGATAGCTTTCCAGCGTGCTTATGATCCTTATTTTGTAGTTGATTTAAATATAAAGTGGAATATTAGATCCATTTCTCTGCAATTAGGCATTAATAATCTTCTTGATGCGGAGTATGCCGATTTCGGTCATATATGGCAGCCGGGGAGGTGGGTAACAGCTGGGGTGGGGGTAAAGATAGGAGGTGGTGACATGTAGAGACGCATCATAATGCGTCTCTACGGATTCAATTATTTATTACTTTTAAGCCAAATCCATTGACCTATGAAACTTAGATATCTGTTATTACTTGTATTCCTTCCTTTACAATTTTCTGCTTGTGATAATGATGATAAAACCATTGAACGTGGATTAATTGCGGAAAATGGAATGGTTGTATGTGCTCATCCTGAAGCTGCTCGTATTGGGAAGGAAATACTTGAAATGGGAGGCAATGCAATGGATGCTGCCTGTGCAGTGGAATATGCACTCAGTGTTTGCTATCCTGCGGCAGGTAACATAGGTGGAGGTGGATTCTGGGTAATTCGGACTGCGGATGGTGAGGTGAATACTCTTGATTATCGCGAGAAAGCACCAGGACTGGGATATCGTGATATGTATCTCGACGAGGAAGGAAATGTAATAAAGGATGCAAGTACTGCAACAATCCTGGCCAGCGGAGTACCGGGAACGGTTGCCGGTACTGAGGCAGCCCATAAGAAATATGGATCTATGAAATGGGAAGAGGTTCTTAAGCCAGCTATTATACTGGCATCTGAAGGTTTTGCTCTTACTGCATCTCAAGCCGGCTATCTTGAGCGGCTTAAAAAGGTATTATTGGAGCGTAACACATGGGTTCCGCCATTTGTAAATGAGGATGGCTGGCAGGCTGGTGATTTGCTTGTTCAGACTGATCTTGCAAATACTCTCAGGAGAATTTCGGATCAGGGAGCAAGGGGGTTTTATGAAGGTGAAACTGCAGATATGATTGTCAGGCAGATGGAGGCTCTGGGAGGATTAATAAGTGCTGAAGATCTTATAAATTATAAAGCTGAGTGGCGTTCGCCAATAAAGGGGAAATATAGAGGATATACATGTTACTCAATGCCTCCGCCATCTTCGGGGGGAGTAGCCCTGATTCAATTGCTTGGTATTGTAGAAAACTTTCAAATGGACAAGTTTGACTGGCATTCAGCAGGAGCTATGCATTTGATGATTGAAGCAGAACGAAGAGTTTATGCTGATAGGTCAAAATGGTTGGGAGATAGTGATTTCTTTGATGTTCCGATTAAGAAACTTATTGATGATGAGTATCTTGATTCATTGGCGGGTACTATCGACCCCCAAAGAGCAAGTATAAGTTCAGATATTCTCCCCGGCGAGTTTGCCGGCTATGAAAGCGAAGAAACAACTCATTTTTCAGTAGTTGATAAATGGGGGAATGCCGTGGCCGTTACCACTACTCTTAATAGTGGATTCGGCAATAAGATTGTTGTTGAAGGAGCCGGTTTTCTTTTGAATAATGAAATGGATGATTTCAGTATTAAACCCGGTTTTGCAAATATCTACGGATTGATAGGCGGTGAGGCCAATGCAATAGAGCCGGGTAAGAGGATGCTAAGTTGTATGACTCCGACAATTATTTGCAAGGATGATGGAGAAGAGGATAAACTTTTTATGGTAGTTGGTAGTCCGGGAGGATCTACCATTATAACATCGGTCTTTCAGACTATATTAAATGTTATTGATTATAAGATGGGAATGCAGGAAGCTGTTAGTGCCTGTCGTTTCCATCACCAGTGGTATCCTGAATATATTAGTATTGAACGAAACTGTGCTGATAGTTTATTAATAGGCAAACTCGAAGCGATGGGTCATAATTTCAAATCCAGATCCTCTATAGGCCGCGTTGATGCCATTCTGGTTCTGGATGATGGTCGACTTGAAGCCGGAGCTGATCCTCGGGGGGACGATTCGGCTGCGGGATACTAAAAGAAAGGTGCAAGATATTCTTGTATTCTTGTTTTACAAGTATCAAAATTATCAAAAATCCGTGTTAATCGTTGCATTTCTTCACTATAAATACTTCTTTTCTCCTCAAGTTTTTCAAGGAATTCATCCAAATTGAAAGCCTTGTTGTAGGTCTGTAATTTTTTGTTCACCAAAGCTATATCAACGTTCACGCCACCTAGCAATAATTCATTCAGATCATAGACATCACGTGCCTTGTATCTTGAAAGGATAGCCCGAATTTTCTCAGCAAGGATTTCTTCCTTGTCAAGTGCTAAAAGAAAATAGTTTGGCAAATCATGGTAAATTGGCCTGATAATATTTTTTAATGGCTCATTGTAAATATCCCTATTTCTAAAGTCAAATGAAATCTTACACATTGATTGGTTTGTGCCGTTGAAAAGAATTCCTCTGAATCGAATACTGAAACTTTTTCCAAATCTGGTTTCGTAAAAGTCTTTGATTTTTGTTTCAAAGATTTTTTCAATAAAAACTATGATCTTTTCAATTTCGATATCGACGTAGTTAAAATCCAGATCTTCTGAGAATCTTTTTATTCCATAGCATTTTTGCAAGCAAGTCCCTCCCTTGAAGTATAAGGAATTATACTCATCATAGAGTTTTGCTAAAACCAAGTGCTGATAGTAGTCAAGTTCTAATTGCCCGAGATTATAGTTCAATTTCGACTTATAGGTCTGTAATTCATTTCTCTCCATTAGCCAAGATCTTCATTTACAATTAGTTTCCACTTCGTGTTCTTTAATCCGGCTTTACTCAGATTTACATTTAAAATTTCATATTTATTGTTTATTCTTAACTTTTCTATTTGAAGGTCATTTATATCCAAAAGATATCCTACTCTTTTGTTTAATACTGAAGAATCAATTTTTTTGAGATAGCTGCCCAATAAATCGATATTTATTTTCTCTATATTCTTTTTGACAAAATCATCAATATCAGTTAAATAAATCTTGGATGAGAAATATGTGCAGTCAATTATTGTTTTCTCGATGTTAGAAATAAAAACTTCTGAATTATTAATTCGCGCTTTTTTATAACCGAAGAAGAATTCTTGCTTAACTTTATGAAAATGAATTTTAGTGTCGTTTATGTTTTGATTTTTCAGGAGATTTCTTGCTATTAAATCCAGATTATTAAATCGCTGGGTAATGCTGCCATAATATTCCAGGGCAGAATGCAAGCCGATGTATGTTTCAGGAAACAATCTTTGTAATTGAAGCTTATTCTCTATTTGTTTTAGAGAATAATACTTTGTTTTCAAACGGAAGATTTTGTTCTGTCTGACTAACCTTGAAAGTGTGGTTTTTACTACCTCCTTTTTTTGTCCGCTTATTTTAACAACATCATTGAGGGTGAATATCTCCAATCCAAACTCTTCCAGATTCCGTTGTAAAGTAAAAAAATCCATCTTTGCCAAATCATTTCAAATGCAAAGATAAGTAACTTTTACTTGCCACCAGTAAACTATTATGTTTATTTCAAGTAAACGAATGTGTCTTTACCATGAAATCTGACTAACAATACCATTATTACCGGCTAAGCAGCCTGGTTCTGGATGATGGTCGACTTGAAGCCGGAGCTGATCCTCGCGGGGACGACACTGCTGCGGGGTATTGATAATTTTCCAACAGGATGTATAATGTAATCATTTGATAATTCAAGGAGATATTTCCTTCAGCTTGCTCTGAGGTGTTAATAAATTTTTGTTTTGTAATAATGAAAATATTATTTTCTTTGTACTCAAGAACAAATATAGTCAACATGAACAGAGAGGATACTCATTATGGCAATAATTGATACAAGAAGTAAAATTATAACCGTAGCAACAAGGTTATTTAGCCGCTTTGGCTTCCATAAAACTTCTATGGATGAGATTGCTAAAATAGCAAGAAAAGCAAAAGGTTCTTTGTATTACCATTTTGCAAGTAAAGAGGATTTATTCATAGAAGTTGTTTCAATTGAAATAGTGTCTCTTAAAGGTCAGTTAATAGCAATCACAGAGGACCCCAATTTACGTCCCTCCGAGAAAATTAAAAAGTATTTGATTACCAGAATGGAAGTCCTAAATACAGCTGCAAATTACCACGAAACCTTGAAAGCTGATTTCTTTGAGCATTTTGATTTTATTGATGACTTAAGACATGAGCTTGACGAATGGGAGAAAAATAATCTTAAAAAGATAATTCTGGAGGGTGTTGACCATGGTGATTTTGCAGTTGTTGGAGAGGTTGATGTTTTATTGGATGTTTTTATAATGGTTTTTAAAGGCCTTGAGATACCTTTCTTCTTACAAAATAAGTATGAAAAATAATCACCCTATTTCGAAGGTTTGATGGGAATCCTAACCAAAGGATTAGCTCCATAATTTTTTTTTGACCCCCCGTCTGACCAATAAACTATAATCGTACATATTGAATAGGAAGAACAAATGAAAACTATTTCAGGAAAAATATTAGAAATTTCAGGTTGGAAAATAATTGGTGAATTTCCAGATATTAAAAAGTCAATTACAATATTTGC
>JAUVKA010000318.1 GCA_030592205.1 Bacteroidota bacterium
AATTTTCAGGATTGAATGAAACCGATTCATCATAATAATTAATAGCCTTTGGGAATTCACGTGTCATGCTATATATCAATCCAAGCTGATAACAATTTTGAACACCGGGATTACCATTATAATGACTTATTAAGAATTTTTTTGCTTTGCCCCATTTGCCAAAATTTCTTAAAGCTTTACCCATATAAAAGAGTACACTCCTATTTTGGGGAGATAAGCTCCGTGCCTTATTATAGTATTTCTTTGCCAGCCTTAAGTCTCTTGTATCCTCATAATATCTTGCAAGCTCTATGTAGGTTGTAGGTACAGGTCTCATTTCATGGGCCTTTTCAATAGCGGCCAGTCTCTGGGCGAAATATTCCTCACGGGGATCAGTCCTGGTTTTTATTTCAAGTGCCTTTGCAATGCTTATATAAGGATGTATCCATAGTGGATCAAGTTCAATTGCTTTGCGATAATTGGTAATGGCCTTATCAGGATATACTTCCTTACTGAAATTCATAAAGGACTGACCCTTGACATAAAAATCAAAGGATTCCTGGTTTCTGCTACATTTATACAGAATTGCTGATTTCTCTTTTGGCAGAAGTTTTGTTTTAAGCTGGTAAGCAATATGTTCAGATATATTATCCAGATTGCTGTTGATTTGATTCTTTTCTGAATAGTATGGTTCTGCCATTAAGTGTTTATCCGTATTTGCATTGATAAGATTTACCGAGACCTTTAATTTATTACCCTCATCTTCTATACTACCTTCAATGATATAATCTACATCCAGTTCCTTACCAACTTCCGGAATAGATTTACCGTGATCCCCACCATACTTACCAGACGATGTTGTTGAACGAACATCGAAAACCTTTATATGTGAAAGAGACGCAACAAGTTCAACCCAAAAAGAATCATTATATTTCTTGCTGACTGAGTCAACTGAATAATTTCTGAAGGGCAAGACCGCTATTGATTTTTTTTGTCTAAGCAATCCGGCAGAACTTAGAAAAATCAAAATGGCTGCTGCAATAACTAAAAAGCTAATTCCTGAGCTTATAATTAACCTGGATTTTGTTTTTTTCAGATTCTTGGTTTCCCCATTGTTTATGTCAATAACTTTCCCTTTGGCTTCTCCTGGTGTATAAGCAAAGTACTTCTTGAAGCAGCTCGAAAAATATGCAGGAGAGTTAAATCCAACTCTGAAGGCCAGTTCTGAGATGGGTGTGTCTTCTGATTGCAGTATTTCCCAAGCTTTTTTCAACCGTGTTTCATTAATTAGCTGACTAATTGATTTCCCTGTATTTGAGCGGACTTTCCTCAGAAGGTTGGAATGGCTCATTTCCATAATTCGGGCAAGTTCTCTGGCACCGAATGAAGAATCACTGTAATTTTCCTCAAGGGCCACAAACAGCCTCTCATGAAACATCTGGCTCATAAGTGTTTAGGTTTAGATAGGTAATAAAGGTAATAAAATCCTTATCTAATATCAACCCTGCTCTTTATAACAATGTCCAGATTGGTTTACACTCTATCAAAGATGGTCAATTCACTCTGATCTGAATCAGAAGTAGAGCCATATCAACTAATAGTTTGATGTCACGACCTATTTGTAAAGTAGGACCTTAGTAATGTAGTCCCCAATACCGCCCACTGCTTTTTTCACATAGCCATAACTTGCTGATTATTACCTGGGTTACAACAGGGTACGCAAACCCTCCAGGTTCACCAGGAAATCTAACGCCTAAAACCCTTGTAATCTGATGGTTGCAAGGACTTGTTTTTTAGGGAGAAAGCCTATCCCTTTGGCATTTCAGTTGTTGACAGAAACAAGGAAAATCATCATTGTGGTCTCCATTAAAGGATACAGTGTAAGATAGAACAACATACGCCTCTTTTGTTAATGAACTGGCTTATAGCTATATTTGAAAATAGCGACAAGCCTTAACCTATGAATCAGGATTTTTTCCAGAAGCTGAATGATATTATTGATGCCAATATTGGCAATACCTTGTTCGGTGCAAAAGAGCTGGCAGAGCTTATGGGAATGAGCCAATCCAGTTTGTTGAGAAAGGTCAGATCCCGTACTGGAAAATCCATTAATCAATATATCAGGGAAGTTCGCCTGAAGAAGGCGCTGCAAATCCTACAGGAGGAAGATGTAACAGTTTCGGAGGTTACTTTCCGTCTTGGCTTCAACTCCCCATCCTATTTTTCAGCATGTTTTAGAAAATTTCATGGACAGCTCCCTGGGGAAGTCAGGAAGAAGAATGGGGATGGGTTGGAATATAAAGAAGATGTAGAACAACATAGGATTCTTGATTCTCAAGAACTATCGATCCAACCCAGCGAGAGTAATCAGGATAAGAAAACTAAAATCATTCGCATAGCATGGATATCGGCTTTTCTTTTAGTGCTTATTGTATCAGGATATTTCCTGATTCCGAAACTATTAAAACCTTCCAAACCGAGTTCTATATCTATTGCCGTGTTGCCTTTTAAGTTTCTCGGAGAAGACTCTACAAAGCAATATCGGGCAGATGGAATGATGCTGGCAATTCAGCAAAAACTTGGAGAAATCAGGGATTTGCGTATAATTTCTGGTATAACGATGGAACAATACAGGAATTCCAGCAAAACCATAAAAACAATAGGACGCGAGCTAAAAGTTGATTATGTCTTTCAAGGAATTCTTCAGATGGAAAGTGATACCCTTAATTTGTTGGCATCCTTAGACAATGTAAAAAAAGAGAAACAAGTTTTTTCCAACAATTACATTAAGGAATGGGCTGATGTTTTCAATGTTCAGAGTGAAGTTGCAAAGGACATAGCAGCAAAAATTAAGGCTGTTGTTACACCTGAGGAAAAAATGATCATCGAAAGGGCACCAACCTCTGATCTGACAGCCTATGATTTTTATTTGCTGGGTAATGAACACGCCCTTAATAATTATTCTATTGCAGAGATAAAAATAGCCATTGAGATGTACGAGGAAGTAATTAAGAGAGATTCAAATTATGTGCTGGCATGGGTAGGATTGGCAGCTCTCAACAGGCGTATTTACCGTCAATATTCCACATCTGGCACAAACGTAGAAAATCTCTTATTGTCAAAAAAATACTTTGATAAAGCAAAAAGCCTTTCTCCAACCCTTAAGGAAGTGCGGATTGAGGAAGCCAAGTATTATTATCAATGTAAGTTGAATTTTCCAAAAGCACTTGGACTATTGGAGAATCTGAAAACTGAATACCCGAATGATGCTGATATATATGCTTGGATTGGATACATTTACAACCGGAAGGGAGAATTCAAGAAATCACTGGAATACCTGGAGCAAGCTATTTCCTTAAATCCTGTACATTGGGAATACTGGGGTATTACTGCAGGGATTCTCCGGAACCATCGCCTGCCGGAATCAAAAAATGCCGAGTATTACTATCTAAAAACAATGGAGTTAGCTCCATCACCCGGTATGGTTGAACGTATACTAAATTATTATTATGAGATTGGTAAATTGGATAAAGCAAGGGAGTTTCTCCGAACGCATGAAAAGGTATTGGATTTGAACAGGGTAAAGTTCCATTATGCACAGTTGGAATTATACAACAGAAATTATGTTGAAGCCATCAAAATTGCTCAATCCATACCGGAAGGAGAACCTTTGGGTGATTTTTTTACCAAACATCATTTTATGGGTGATGTTTATCTATCAATACCAGATACCGTTAAGGCAATTTATCATTATTCAATAGAAAGAGATTTTCTCTTGAATAAACTCAAAGAGACAAAAAATGATTGGCGTCTGTTTTGTGGACTCAGATATGTTTTCGCAGGTTTGGGTATGAAAGATCAAGCTCTGGAAGCAGATAGGAAAATTAAGGAGATTCTCGATGGTCTACCTCATAGTACTAATTTCACATATCAAAATAATATCGAAAAGATTTTAGTTTTAGTAGTTCTCGGAGAACACGATCTGGCTTTGGAGGAGCTTGATACATTAATGAAGCAGCAAAGTCATAAGTACATTGAATCTTTAAAGTATTATCCTGGTTGGGATCCTGTGAGAAACCATCCAAAATTCAAGGAAATAGTTTCTAATCCCGACTATCAGCTCAATTTCTGAGATCTTTCTTAAAATTTGATTAAAAATTGTCAGTTTTTGCCTAAAAACTGATAACATCCCCCACTTGCTTTCCGTAATTTCATGAAACTTAAGATATATCCTCCATGTCTAATAATATTCTTTACTCAATAATTACTTAAAAACCTGACATAATGAAAACCTCAAGATTATTCACCTGTGGATTTATTATCTCCATTGGGTTAAATTTAGCTGCCCAGGATACCCTTCAAGTTCCCGCTGAATATGCCAAAATTCAAACAGCTATAGAGGCGGCTGTTGATAGTGATGTTGTACTGGTTAGTGAAGGGACCTACTTCGAAAATATAAACTTCTTGGGGAAAAAGATAACCGTGGCTAGTAAATTCCTTCTCGACCAGGATACATCCCATATCTCGAGAACTATTATAGATGGAAGTCAGCCGGAAGATCCGGATTGGGCTTCAGTTGTATATATTATCTCCGGGGAGGATACAACCTCTGTATTAAATGGATTTACTATTACTGGCGGGAAAGGACACTACTTTACTGATGATAATACAAAGATGGGTGGAGGAATAGTTGCAATATCGGGAATTAAAATTGTGAATAACCATATCATCAATAACAATGTTGAAAATTTAGATGGGGATTGTTATGGTGGAGGAATATATATGGTTTTATCGGAAAATAATTTTGCAATTATTGAGAAGAACAGGATTTCCTATAACAATGTAAAAGGGAAGGATTATGTTTTCGGTGGTGGGATAGTTTTTGGTGGCTTGGGTGAAGCCTTTATAAGTGATAATCTTTTTTATTCCAACAGTGTAGAAGCCATAGATCCCTTGCTTAATAAATGTGGAGGAGGAGGTATCTGGGTTGCATGGGGCTCTCCAGTTATAAATAAGAATATTATTGCTGGAAATACGGCCCCTTATGG
>JAUVKA010000136.1 GCA_030592205.1 Bacteroidota bacterium
CCTATGAAGGATGCTTTTGTACTGACCAATTCCAAAAAAGTCAGGAAGGCGGGTAAAAAACTGATGCCTTTTCTGGACGCTGTGGATATGCAGTTACTAGAAGGTGATGCTCATATAGCCTGGAAGGATCAGATGAATACAATGAAGTCAGCGATGGACAATATAATGGATAGCAAGGATATTGAGATGCAGCGCATGGCTTTTTCAGATTTCAATTCTGGAATTTATCAAGCAGTGAAGTCATTCGGAGTGGAAAGCCAACAGGTTTATTATCAATTCTGTCCGATGGCCTTTAATGATCAGGGAGCCTATTGGCTCAGTAATGAAGAACAAATTTCCAATCCCTATTTCGGTGATGTTATGCTGAGATGCGGAGAGGTGAAAGAAATTATAAATTATTAATTGTGAATTATAAATGAAAGGAATAATTGGGAAGTAGGACAAAGCAAGGCTCAAGGCTCAAGGCTCAAGGCTCAAGGCTCAGGTAAGGCAGAAGGCAGAAGGCAGAAGTAAGTTGTAAGAATTAAGAATTTAAGTTAACAATAAGGTCCCTGAGCTTGTCGAAGGGTCGAAGGGCCGAGTAACGAATAACGAATAACGAGTAACTAATTTTTATTATAAATCACTAAAACTATTTAGAAATGAAAACAAAAAAAATGATTCTGTTGATTGGGATCTTGATTGCCACAACAAGCTTGTTTGCACAAAACAAAAAAACTGAAGAATTCAAAGTGTATGGAAAGTGCGGCATGTGCGAAACCCGCATTGAGAAAGCAGTTGATGCTGTCCCAGGAGTTGTAAGTTCTGCATGGGAACAGAAGACTCAAATGCTTACCGTAACCTATAAAGGCAAAAAGGTTCAGGCAATTGCTATCCATAAAGCTGCTGCAAAGGTTGGCCATGACACTGATTTAGAGCGAGCTGATGACAAAGTTTACGATGCTCTTCATGCATGTTGCCATTATGACCGACCAGAGAAGAAGAAATCAATTTAGATAGCAAGACTATACACCCCCCCTCCTGTTATCAGGGAAGAGCTTGCCACTGACTTGATCTGTGGGGAGGCCTAGGAAGTGATTATTTAAAGTCAAGAAATGCTGTTTTTTACTTAGTGCTCCTTTGTGTGTACTTTGAGATCCTTTGTGGTTCAGTTTCTTAGTTTAACCATAAAGTCACGCTAAGGATATCGCAAAGGGACACTAAGAACTTTTGAAACTGCCCCTTCTTTTTATCAAAATTGAATATCTTTATTAAAATTTAATTAAGATTCCCTCCATGAAAAAGCCAAAGAATTTTTCCTCCAGAATGAGTGTGATAATCCTCCTGGGATTATTCTCAATAATGAATTTCCAGAGCTGTAATACGGACAACGCTGAAATCAGCTTAAGCAGTTTATTACAGGATATGACTAACAGAGAATCTGTTATTTCTTATCCGTCTCCAAGCTTTACCTGCAAGCAGTTTAGTAGTTACGACCAGAATACCGTTACTCCTGACGAGGAAGGTTGGTTTGCTAATCATGATGCTTCCTGGTTCATCCGGCAGGAGGAAAATAATGGAAGAAGGGAATTTGTTATGCTCGAAAGTGAAGGAGCAGGTGCAATTGTAAGGTTTTGGATGACCTTTGGCAATGAAGCTGCTTACACCGGTACAATCAGGTTCTATTTTGACGGATCAGACACTCCGGAAATAGAAGGACCTGTTTTGGATATCATATCAGGTGGTGCACTGGTGGGAGAACCCCTGAGTTCAAGTGTTTCCCCTGAATCAAATTATTATCAAAGAGGTCATAATCTTTATTTACCTATCCCTTATTCAAAGCATTTAAAAGTCACATATGAATGCCCTGCCCTGGATCCCGTAAAACATAGTCCATCCGTGTACTACAATATTAATTACAGGACTTATGAAGAAGGAACAAAGGTAAGCAGTTTCACAATGGATGAATTAATGAGTTTAGAACTGGAGATTGATAAACTTCAAGCAACACTCAATAAAAGTAATGACGAAACCTTTTCAATAAGTTCCCTCACCCAGGCATCGGTTGAGGGGGTAATAAATCCTGGAGAATCAAGTGATATCAATCTATCTGGGAAGTCTGCTATTCATAAATTACAAGTTAAAATTGATGCAGATGATTTGCCGCAGGCCCTGCGATCAACAGTGTTAGAGATCACATTTGACGGAGAGAAAACAGTATGGTCTCCACTCGGTGAGTTTTTCGGATCAGGATATCAAATCCGTCCACATAAAACTTGGTACACAATGGTTACCGAGGATGGTACACTAAGCTGTTATTGGCTTATGCCTTTCAAGAAATCCGCTGAAATCAAACTAATAAATTATGGCGAACAGGCAGTTACAATTATTGAACAGAGGACATGGACTGATTCATATCGATGGAAGGCTAATTCTATGCATTTTGGAGCGATCTGGCACGAACTTCATCAGGTAGAGTCAGGCGGCTCAAGTCGTGTTAATGGGGATGACAAACACTTTGATGTAAATTACGTTACTCTAAACGGCGAAGGTGTTTATATGGGCACAGGCCTAACGATATTTAACACCGTCGATTCCTGGTGGGGAGAAGGTGATGAGAAGATTTGGGTCGATGGTGAATCATTCCCATCCTTTATCGGCACAGGTACTGAAGATTATTTTGGATATGCCTGGTGTCGCCCTGAGAAATTCTCGCATTTCCTTATTGCCCAGCCGGATGGATCCGGGAATTTTCATCCGGGAATGTCGGTCAACCTGCGTTTCCATATCCTGGACGGAATTCCGTTTAAGAAATCTTTGCAGTTCGATCTGGAACTATGGCATTGGACTAAAACGGTGATGAACTATGCACCCATGAGCTACTGGTATATGAAACCTGGTGGAACATACAATATTCAAGCTGATATTGAAGCTGTAAAAAATAAAGTGTCAATAAAAAAAGCTGATCTTATTGAACTCAAAGCTGTAGTCAATGGCATGCTTGAAGGAGAAAGCCTCCGTGTTCTGGAAGTCAGCAATGGTAATTATCGGGTTCAGAATGACCGCAACTGGGGATGGAGTGATGATTCACAATTATGGTGGATAGCGGACTCTGAAAAAGCCAGTCTGACAGCCGATTTTCTGATTGAAGAGGCCGGGACTTACCAGATTCAACTAACATACACCAAGGCAATTGATTATGGTAATTTCAAAATCGCTATAAATGATAAGTTTTATCCTTCAAGAATTTCCGGCTATCATGACCAGACAGGAAAAGATGTTATCACTCAAAAGGTAAATATCGGGATATTCAAACTTGAAAAGGGGAATAACACATTAAGCCTCGAAGTAGTAGGAAAACACCGAAAGGCATTACCCAGGTATATGGTTGGGATTGATTTGCTAACACTCACAAAGATGTAGGAAATCGGCAATATAAGGAAGTAAAGCAGGAAGTAGCCCAGGGCCTTGTGCCCTGGGATGATAGCGTACAGATAACGATAGCTGCCTTGTGCCCTGAGCCTTACTCTTGTTTCCTGATTGCCATCTTCCCGGGGCACAAGGCCCCGGGCTACGGGAACCTTTCCGTAATTCTTTTTTTTACCTTATTATCGTTTGCTCATCGAATACGGAGCATCCTTCTTCCCAACTCCACGGTTCTTGTTAGGTTCGGATCCCATAATAAAGTGCAGCTCTCCTCCTTTGGTAATATCTTTATGATTTAAAAAATTTCTTGAATAGTCCTTCCCATTAAGCGTAGCCGATTGGATATAAACGTTTTCCGTAGTATTCTTATCAGCCTCTATTATAAACATATTCCCATTTCCCAATCGCAAGCTAACCTTATCAAAGAGGGGTGATCCAATAACATATTCCGGCTGGCCAGGGCAAACAGGGTAAAAACCCATGGCAGAAAACACATACCATGCTGATGTTTGGCCATTGTCCTCATCACCGCACAGGCCATCGGGCTCCGGACTGTACAACTTATCCATAACCTGCCTTAGCCAATACTGTGCTTTCCATGGCTGAGCAGCATAATTGTATAGATAAATAGCATGCTGAATCGGCTGATTGCCATGCGCATACTGCCCCATATCAGCAAGTATCATTTCTGTTATCTCATGGATCTCAAATCCATAATAAGTGTCGTCAAAAATGGGTGGCATACTAAACACCGAATCCAGCTTAGCAACAAAGGATTCATCCCCTCCCATCAGATCAATCAATCCCTGAGGATCCTGGAAAACCGACCATGTATAGTGCCATGAGCTTCCCTCAGTGAAAGCCCCACCCCATGCCTCCGGAACAAAAGGCTCCTGCCAGCTTCCATCTTCATTCTTTCCCCTCATGAAATTTGTTCCCTGGTCGAATAGCTTACGGTAATTCTGAGCTCTGCTGCGAAATAGAGCAATTTCTTTTGATGGTTTATGCAGGGCCTTAGCCAATCGCCAAATAGTGAAATCGTCGTATGAATACTCCAGACTTCTTGCAGCATTCTCATTAATACCAACATTAAAAGGGATATAGCCCAGTTTATTATAATAGTCTACTCCTTCACGACCAACGGAAGTCATTGGTCCCTCTAACTTTGTGTTTTTAATAATGGCCTCATAGAGAATATCAATATCATACCCCCTGATTCCCTTAATATAAGAATCTGAAATCAGGGAAGCCGAATTACTTCCGATCATACAATTCCTATGGCCTGGCGAAGCCCATTCCGGAAGCCATCCACTTTCCTGATAGGTATTAACCAGACCTTGCATCAACTGGCTGTTAAACTCGGGAAATACCAGAGTGAAAAAAGGAAATACCGCCCTGAAAGTATCCCAGAATCCATTATCAGTAAACATATAACCATCCTCAATTCGACCATTATACGGACTGTAATGCACCATGCGGCCATCTTCTTCAAATTCATAGAATTTCCGGGGAAAGAGCATTGTCCGGTAAAGGGCGGTATAGAAAGTTTTCAGTTGATCAACATTGTCACTCTCAACATATAACCTACTCATTAGCTGGTTCCAATAATCCTTGGCAATTCCCTGGACTTGTTCAAAATTCCGATCACCAATTTCCCTTTTCAGGTTCAGTTCAGCTTGATTTACACCAATAAAAGAGGAAGCAACTTTCACTGTAACAGACTCACCCCCCATAGTTTTAAACCGAACCAGGCCACCGCAATGTTTACTTTCGGCTTCGTCATCACCAAGCATCAAATTTCCATCCTTCCAGGTTCCAAACTCTTCGAAATCATGATCGAATGTTAGCACAAAATAGTTAGCAAAACCCAATGGAACGCCTCCTGAATTATTCTGTGCATACCCAACAATTTTACGCTCTTCCGGGATAATACGAACATGACTACCCTCATCAAAGGCATCGAGCAAGATCCAGGCATTATCCGTTTCAGGGAATGTAAACCGAAATATAGCAGCCCTATCGCTTGGGCTTACCTCGATACTAATGTCATAGTCGTCCAAAAAAACATAGTAATAATAAGGACTTGATATCTCCTTATTATGTATGAATTTTGATGCCCTCTGATCTTCATCAAAAATAGCATCACCAGTAAGAGCCATCAGCGAAAAGGCTCCATAATCATTGATCCATGGACTGGGTTGATGTGTTTGTTTGATTCCCCTCAGAAGACTATCCTGATAACCATAAGCCCAACCATTTCCCATTTTACCGGTTTGTGGAGTCCAGAAATTCATTCCCCAGGGCACCGCAATTGCAGGGTAAGTGTTGCCATTCGATAAGCGAAACGTGGATTCCGTACCAACAAGTGGATTTACATAATCAACCAGATTGTACACCTTCATGTTGGTTGTATTGGGCTTATCGTGATTAGCGTCGTTTTTATCAGACATTGAGGTACAAGCACTTAGAAATATCAATGCAAGAATGACTCTGTAGATCATATCATAGATTTTTATCCGGATTTAGTCCCAAGTACAAATCTAAGCAAACCGGGGCAATTCTCAATTCTTGTATTCCCATGATTCTAATTTGCTCAGAAATTTCATAGTATCGGTTCAAGATTTTTTACTTTTGCTGAAAAGACCTTCATATGATAATTTTAGGAATATTGGGTATTTGGGAGTTATTAGTGCCATTGGGCGTACTATTACTGATTATAGTACCTTTCATTCTCAAAAAAAGGAGAGGGACTCAGGAATATACCGAGAGACTCGATCAATTAGAAAGGCTGGAACGTCTTTACCGCGACGGCAGCCTGTCTGAAAGAGAATTTAAACGCCAGAAACGTAGGATAATGAACAAGAAGTGACGAGTGACGAGTGACAACAAATAATTCAAAAGGTCATCATGAAAAAAGCACTATCCCTAATATCATTTATTTTTCTAGTCAGTCTCAGCGCAACTGCACAGGAATTCCAGAAGGACATTATTGAAACAATCGGCGGGAACCTGACTATTACTTTTATTGGACATGGAACCCTTATGTTTGAATATCAGGATAAAGTCATCCATATCGATCCCTGGTCGCGCCTGGCTGATTACAGCAAGCTGCCAAAGGCTGATGCAATACTGATAACTCATGAACATGGAGATCACCTTGATCCTGAAGCCATCAAAGCCATCGAAAAGGAAAACACTGAGCTTATCCTGACCAAAATCTGCTACAAAAAATTAAAAAAGGGCAGAATCCTGAACAACGGTGATTATACGGCTGTTGCAGGATTCCCTCTGGAAGCAATTGCCGCATATAACCGTTTAGCCAGAAGAGGAAATGGCAAGCCTTATCATCCGAAGGGTGATGGGAATGGATATATTATTACTTTCGCAAACACTCGTGTTTATGTAGCTGGAGATACTGAATATATTCCTGAAATGGATAATTTACACGATATCAGTATTCTTTTCCTGCCAATGAACTTACCCTATACTATGGATCCCCAGCTTGTGGCTCTCACAGCAAAAGTAATCCAACCAAAAATTCTATACCCCTATCATTTTGGAGAAACCAAAACTGAAGAACTGATCCAGTTACTATTGGGAAGTGGAATTGAAGTGAGAATCCGATCAATGAAGTAAGACTTATGTAAGGCGTAAGGCGTAAGGCTTGAGGCTTAAGGCTTGAGGCTTAAGGCTTGAGGCTTAAGGCTTGAGGCTTAAGCAGGCTAAGTTGTTAGTAAGAAGGCAATAAGCAAGAAGACTAACTGAGTCACCGAATAACCGAGTCACCGAGTAACTGAATCTAAAACTCTCTGATCTTCACCTCATTCTTCCGCAAATACAACTTAATTATCGCGTGTGCATCCCGGTTGTCAGGGAAATATTTAATGCAATCCATCAATAATAATGAATCGGCCTGGTGTTCAGCCGGAGCATATCCAAATCCCAGGTATTTTCCATTTTCTATACCAACTACAGATATTTCATCGTGCACACGACCGGGAAGTAAAATAAGAAAATTATGATAATCATATTCAAAACGATCTAAAAGTAACTTGACTCTTTTGTTGTACGAATCCGGAGATTCAACGCCAGCGCAGGCACCAAGGCACTCCCCTATCCCATGATGAAAGCAAGCTCCATGACTATCGTATAAACCACATAATTTTTGACAGAGTTGAAATTCCTCTACCCATTTATGCAATATTTCTTTGGCCTCTCTTTTGGATGAAAAGCTGGTAATTGGATAGTCATCTACCCCATATTTATCAATACGCAAGCCAATATAACCATCTTTATCTATTGTTGAGAAAAGACCAATACTGAACATCGACCGTCTTAATTTCCTATTATAAACCGGTTTCTTTTGTTTGATCTCATCCGACTCTAACAATAAGGCGATCAGCTCATTGCCAGTCAGCTCCCATGTAATATCTGCCACACGATCCTTCATATCCATGGCACGTTTAGTGATATTATTATATAAATGCTGATGTATCCTTGACCGGATATTAATACTTTTACCGATGTAGATTAATTCGCCTTTTTCGTCCCAGAAATAATAAACACCATTTTCTTCCGGCAAACGATTCAATAATTTTTTATTCAGGAATTGATTTAATCCCTGTGGCACACCCGGCTTAAGTATCTTTGAAGCAATTTTCTTGTGATCTCTTGCCAGCAGAAATTCCAATAGCTTTACCGTAGCAAGAGCATCTCCGCTGGCCCTGTGTCTGTTCTTAAGAGGAATTCCCAGTTGCTCACACAATCTCCCCAAACTATACGATCTATAACCCGGAATAACCTGCCTGGCCAGCCTCACTGTATCCAGAGTTTTTCGATTATACTCAAATCCCAGCTTCTTAAATTCCTGGCGAACAAAACTATAATCGAAACTTACATTATGACCAACGAAAATCTTATCCTCAGTGAATTCTACAATTTTTTTGGCTACCTCATAAAACTTAGGCGCATCTACAACCATTTCATTGCTGATACCTGTTAAGCCGGTGATAAAATACGGTATCGTGCATTCAGGATTGATCAGAGTCGAAAACTCATCGACCACACTCAGCCCATCATGAATGTAGATGGCTATTTCAGTGATTTTCTCCGTTCGGGGACTCCCGCCGGTGGTTTCTATATCGACTATTGCAAACAAATTCGTTACTCGTTATTCGTTACTCGGTTACTCGTTACTCAGTTGATCAGTCACTCGCTTACTTTTTACTTGTTACTTAGCCTTATACTTAAGCCATACGCCAAAAGCCTTAAGCCTCAGTAATAAGTGAGTAAGCCTCAAGCCTTCAAAGTTTTAATTAGCCTCAAGCCTATTCTTTATTTCCTTGATATCTGTTTGAATATTTGCGACCGCATGATACAATTCCTGCTCAGGTGAAACCGGATCAGGCAGTTCTTCACTGATATAATGAACAAATTTCCAAATCTCAGCAATTTCCTCAACCAGGACAGGAAAGGATTTATACTCCTTGTTCAGTGAGTGCAGCACAAATTGCTTCTTCCTGAAATCTTTTTGAATAATTTTGAAAACAATGCCATCATCATTCATCAATACAATACAGGGATCTCCATTATTCAGATATTCCCAATTCTCCACAAACTCACC
>JAUVKA010000139.1 GCA_030592205.1 Bacteroidota bacterium
ATCATACACAGTACGATCAACAGCTCGCACTGCCTTAGATATCATCTGATCCGCACGCGAATCCTTATTTTTCATATCCGAATCCATCGCTGCCAACTCACCCAATCCGCCCAGAATATGTAGAGTCATCCTGAAATCAGGACGCATACCCTGGAACCATGGCCAGGAACCATCAGATAACTGCAATTTGGCCAGCTGATTGAAGGAATTTTCAATTTCCCTGGAATTATTTTCCGGAACAAATGATTCAGCCAATGCCATAATATGAACTGCCTCCTCCTCGGCCGCTCCCTCCCATAATCCAGATTCGAGAACAAAGCGCCTCATTTCCTCATTTCTCAAAAAAGTATTTAAACGGGGATCTGTCTTCATCTCATTCGCCATAGTCATCATTCTGTCCCTGATATCAGGGTTTTCATGGGAAACTTTTTGGATTAAACGACTCGTAAAATAACGGGTAAACCACAATTCAGAACATGGCAAACCCTTAGTGGTAAAAGTTGGCATGGATTGAACAGCTAACCAGATTGGCTGGGTATTCAATTCAAGAACAGCTCTTTCAGCTTCCTTTCCTGATGAAATAATTATCTCAGAAGGCTCCCTCAACATAAAATTCCTGGTTTCCCAGAAGTTCAATTCTCTGGGTAATACCGGGACATCAGCTGTGATACCATCTGATAACTTTCCGGCAGTACAGCTTAAACTCAGGTGTAAATAATGTTGATTCTCAGGTACCTCAAAACTCCAGATTAATACTTGCTGATCACCTGGTGTCAGAAAAATTTCCTGGGACTGATCCATTAATGTGATAGCAGGATCTTGCATGTTTTCGATCTGCAATCTGGCACTTGCCTTACAACTGTCTGTTCCTTCATACGCCAGCTTTACCGATAGCTGGAGCTGGTCGCCAATACGCACAAAACGGGGGAAATTTGGCAGGAGCATTAAGCTTTTTTGCGACTGAAATTCCGCCTCGGCTAAGGCCTGGGCCATTTCACCATCATGTCCGTATAATTTAACCTTCCATTTAGTAATTGCCTCCGGAACAATAAAATGGACTGATCCCTCCCCTTTTTCATCAGTTTTCAAATTTGAGATGAAGCATGCAGTTTCCCTGAAATCCTTTCTAAAATATGGAGGAGGGGCTTGTTCAGATTGATTAACAGCCGACACATCAATCTGAGTTATATCAGAAAGATCTTTTTTGATGTAAAAAACTGCATCTGATTCGCCAGCCTCCTCATTTACGGCTCCGGCTTTCATTTGCTGAACTTCCGGCTGCATTTCCATTCCACTTCTATTGCTCCTTCGAATTGAATAATACCCTAAACCGAACCATTCCAGGCCAACTTCAGGTAAGGGTTTTAGCTTAATAAATGGAATTAATGGTGATTGCCGTATTCTTGATCTCGTTAATCCAAAACCTCCTGATTCCCATGATTTACTTGTATTTACGACAGGCCATTTAAATCCCAACCAGGAATGGCGGTATATTTCATCAAGGGATGAATCATAAATTGTCAATACTCCCTGCATGGCAACAGGCTTACCCGTATTATCCATTACCTTTAAAAAAAGATCTACCGAATCCCCGGGCTCCACCATTGCCAAGCTATCGAGGCCTATGATTGTTAATTTCTTATTCTCCCATGGCACCTTCACTAATACCTTTCTGACAAAGTGGTTGTTTTCATATATACCATGAAGCTGGATATTTATGTTCCCAAGCATGTGATCTGAGATTAATAATCTCCGTTTGCTCAAACGATTATCCAATGTTATCCAATCCCTTAAATAAATTGTATCCTTACCAGCAATTTCAAGCAGGTATAATCCCGGATATCTCGCTCCCAGATAATACTCCATTGTCTGGCCAGGTTTATATTTCATTTGTCCTGTTGTAAGCCATAACGGATCTCTGGCAGGAAACATCTTCTTTTTCGAATCAAACAGATCAAATTCAAATTGGCCAATAATATCTTCCGGGGTTTCAGGTCTGCTCACCATAATACGGTACCTTCCCTTATCCCATCCCGATAATTTTGGAATCAGACTTAGTCCCTCAATATCAACATCATAAATACCTGAAAACACAACTTTCGATATACTATCCTGCTCACTGGGAATTCTATAGGGAATTCTGGAAAAACGCTTCTCCCATTGTTTTTTACTCATAATCCATGTATCGGGGTTTGGTAGTGGATAGGGCAAGAGCCTGATTTCTGGATTATTTAACCTGGCTATCCGAACCAGGAGAGATGAATTTACCCGACGCATCCCCGGAGATATAGCCTTTACCTCCCAGCTGCCACCATGCCTGCGATCTACTTTTGATGGACCACTTACTTTCGACATAAGAGATGATTTGCTTAGGATTAAGTAATGAGAAAGCTCACGGGTTTCACCATTGATATCCTTTATCTTCACCCTGAATTCATAACCTGCACTTGATAGAGTACTGCCCAAAAAGCTCACACTTTCGACCGCCCAGTTGAACTTACCCTGATCATCAAGTTTAGCCTTATACATATCGACACGGATCTTCCGTCCGGATAATCGGTGCTTAAGTGGATGGAAACTTTGGAACTCCAGATAAGCCTCTATATCCACAGAAGCCCCTATTAGCGGCATTCCGGCAAAGGCCTCTGCATTACCATTTATATATATTGAATCTCCAGGATTATACACTCGCGTATCCGGATCAATAAATATTTTAAAACCCGGGCGCTTGTATTGCTCAACCCGCAAACTTTGCCTCCCCCAGGAAGTGATTATCTGGAATCTGCCACCAAGGGCATCAGTAGGAATATTGAATGATCCGGAAAAGAATCCAAAATCATCAGTACTTAATCGAAGTGTGTCAAGGCTTTTATATTTTGAATCCTGAAAATAAACCTCAAAGTTGCGTGGCTTATCCAACAATAATTTATTTTGATCTTCAATAATGAGCAAACCTGTGAACTGAACTGTTTGCCCGGGTCGATATATGCTCCGGTCGGTAAAAATCCTCTGGGATGGCCGTGGCTCTCTTCCATCCCGGTATGGATGAAGAGAGAACCTTTCCGGACTTATCACACCCTTATCAAGTGATCCGAAAAGCAGGTGAAAAGACTCTGAACGATAAGAATTGCCAGAAGATTCTTTTGGGCTAATAATTATGCGTCCCATCCTGTCGCTAATAAATTCACCACCAAGCTTCAATTCTTCCTCCCTGCTTCTGTTATCATAATGGCGGAAATACTGTTTAACGCTTATGCCGGCAACGGGAATCCCAGAACCCCGGTCCACAATATGGATTAGTAGATTTCCGTCATTCTGCTTTTGTGTCAGCCACGACAGGTTTGAAACCCGCAAAAACCCTTCAGATATAAAGTCATTCTCATTATCCGGGTCGGATGAATTGGAAAAGATTAGCTGATAATTACCCTCCAGAAGTGGAGGTAAATTAACTGTAACCCTGTGAAGCATATAATCCTTGAAGTCAGGAACAGCAAAACTGCCATAAGCAACAGGGCTATTCCCTTCAATAAAAACATCGCCTGCTGTCCTTCCAGATCTGTATCCCGGGTTTATAGTTTTTTCCGGACTCACAGGGGTGATCCAATACCAAACTTCATTCAGGTTAGCATATTCCAGGGAAACAGGAATATTTCGATTAGGAATGACAATAATCTCAGTCCCAACTTTTAATAAGGGTGCAACAATCCGATTGATCAGGTTCTGGGATTGTATAGCAGCTCTCGAACCATGGCCAAGATCCAAAGCCTGTCGTGCCCAAAAAAGGGCGAGTTTTTTATCATTATGGAATTTTGCAGTATCCTTGCTATTGATCTTGTATTTGCTGGATCGAAAACTATAAAACTGAGCCTTTTCATAAAATATCCTTGCTCTCAGACTGTCGGTCAAGGTTTCACGGGCTAATAAATCCAGGGCATCTAAATACCTCTGATCCCCTTCCTCAGGTAGGAATATTCTATAAGCATAAGATAATCTTTTGAGATCGCTTGCCAGGAGTTCGGATTCACATGCATCATCGAGGTGATGAAGAATCATGCTACCCAACAAATCCAGAGATCGGGAAAAGAAGGAAGAACCTTCATTATTTTCCTCCAGCCAGTAGAGAAATTCTGACCGAGGAGAAAAAAGCATCGTATCCAATAAAAAATCCGGAAGTGGATCAGAAGAATAATCAAGTTCATTATTTTCATAGAAATCAAGTGCGCGAAATGAAAGAAGATCCAAAAGAGACAGTTCATGACTCAGAGGCAGACTATCCTTTAAAACAGTTTGATATTGATCAAGGCTTACGGTGCCAATAATTTTCCGCTGCTCTAAAGATTCCTGGAATAAATTTGAAATATACTCTCCAAACTGTGCTGGCGACCATGTTTCCGGATGAGAAAGGTCGGGTGAATCCTGAGTAGAATTTTTAAATATTATCCAGCGGTTATTCTGATAATAGCGAGAATAAATCTCCGCCAGCATGCTTGTTTTCAAGGCCTTAAACGCAATTCGATTATCATCCTTTTCATTTTCTAATTCCTTAATGATCTCAGGATAACCATCTTCACTCAAAACATGGACGAATCTAAGCTTATAAATCAATGCCTTTAATTCTTCCCCGGAGTTATGATCTTCTTTTGCGTTACCATAAATCTCCACAACCTTCCCTAAAGCCTGACGGTAAAGTCCAAGCTTTTCAAGTGAATCAATCTTAAGCCATTGTGAAGAATAATCTGTATCATGATGTCTGACGGGAACCATAAACCACAAACTCAAGCTTACTATCAAAAGAGGAATATAAAGTATTGAATGACGCATCGCAGAATATTTTATTTATCATAAATATATCAATTCAAGTGCCAAAAAAATAATAAAAGCACTGTACCAAGGTTTTCACACCAATATTTTAACTTTGTAACGATCTAAAAATACCAATTATGTTAAAATCAATGACCGGTTACGGGAAGACAAGCTGCGAAGTGAAGAATAAAATCATTACTATTGAAATAAGATGTTTAAATAGCAAACAGGCTGATATTTACTTCAAACTCCCCAGTATGTATCGGGAAGGGGATTCCCAGTTAAGGAATAAACTGATAAAATCTCTTGTGAGAGGCAAAATTGAGTTTAGTCTATGGTATGATATCACTGGTGCTGAGAGAAAAGCAACAATTAATCAAGTGGTTCTTCAGGATTATCTCAAACAATTCGAAGAGATGAGAGAATCTATGGAAGTGCCTGATAATGATGTATTACTGCCTATCGCCATGAGACTTCCGGAAGTACTTAGAGTTGAAAGACAGGAAATAGACGAGGAAGAATGGGAGCTCATTATGAATTCTGTTGATGAAGCTATTGCTTCTACCCAATCATTCCGCACCCAGGAAGGTGAAGTACTGGAAAAAGATATCCGTTTACGTATCCATAATATCACAGTTCTTTCCAGCGAAATCGATAAGTATTTAGGTGTCAGAATGGATTTGATCCGCTCTCGTTTAGAAGGTAATCTGGTTAACCTGATTGGTAGAGACAAAATTGATACCAACAGATTTGAGCAGGAGATAATCTACTATCTGGAGAAGCTGGACATCACAGAAGAAAAGGTACGATTGGCAAATCATTGCTCATATTTCCTGGAAACCATGGACAATGAGTCTGTAGCCGGAAAAAAGCTGGGATTCATTGCTCAGGAGATTGGTCGTGAAATAAATACCATGGGTTCTAAGGCCAATAATGGAGACATCCAAAAACTAGTTGTGCAGATGAAAGATGAACTTGAAAAAATCAGAGAACAACTTCTCAATGTTTTATAAACCTGATCTTACAAAATACTAATATTTTTAAGAATGAGTAATTCTCATCCCCCAGGCAAACTTGTAATACTATCGGCCCCATCAGGATCGGGCAAAACGACTATTGCCCGACATCTGTTGAATGCTGAGTTTAAATTGAAGTTTTCTGTTTCGGCATGCAGTCGGGAAAAACGTCAGGGGGAAACAGACGGAATTGATTACTATTTCCTTAGTCCTCAGGAGTTCAGGAAATCTATTGTTAAGAATGAGTTCCTGGAATGGGAAGAGGTTTATGCTGATCACTATTACGGAACATTAAAAAGTGAGGTAGAACGGATTACAGAATCAGGTCATAATGTATTGTTTGATGTAGATGTCGTAGGGGGGATAAATATAAAAAAGCAATATGGGGAGTTAGCGCTTGCCATTTTCGTTCAACCCCCATCCATTGACGAATTGGAGAAGCGCCTTTACCAGCGCTCATCTGATTCCTCTGAAAAGATCCGTATGAGAATTGATAAGGCAGAGCATGAAATGAGTTTTGCTGATGACTTTGACCTGGTAATCATTAATGACAAGCTTGAAATAGCTTTGAAAGAGGCAACACAAGCCGTCAGTAGATTTCTAATGGCAAACACATAAAATCAGACAATTGAAAACTGGACTATTCTTCGGCTCATTCAACCCCATTCATATTGGTCACATGGCCATTGCAAATTACATTACTGAGTATACCGAAATTGAACAAATTTGGTTTATTATCAGTCCGCAAAACCCTTTTAAGGCCAAATCATCCCTACTCGCCGATTACCATCGATATGAATTAGTGAACAGGGCCATTGGGGATGATCCGAGGTTTAAGGTATCTAACATCGAGTTTAAATTACCTAAGCCGTCCTATACAATAGATACTCTCACATACCTGTCGGAACAGTATCCGGGAAAAAAATTTTATCTAATAATGGGATCTGATCAGCTGCCTTATTTCCACAGGTGGAAAAATTCGGAATTACTAAATGAAAATTATCATTTTCTGGTTTATCCCAGGCCTGGTACGGATCAGCACCCTTTACTGGATCACCCTGCTTTTCAACGTATTGAAGCCCCTAAGATGGAAATATCCTCCACTTTTATCAGGAGAGCTATAAAAGGGAAAAAAGACATTAAATATTTCATGCCTCAAGCAGCTTGGGAGTATTTACGGGAGATGCATTTCTACGAATAGGAATCAGGGAACAGTTAACGGGGAACGGGGAACGGGGAGCAATAATGATTATCCCTTAAATCTGTTGAATCGTAAAGCTTTCAGAAGCCAGTTTGGTAAGTTCTTTTTCGGATCCCGCTTGCGTAGATTAATATACCAGCCTAGCTTTTTAAGTACGGGAATCCGATGGGTTTCCACAAATTCAATAAGCGTACCATCCGGATCTTCTATGTATGAAAAATGACCTGCTGCCTCACCCATATCAAAAGTATTCGGATCCTTGGTTGCACTGTCAACAGTAAAAGGAAAACCTTTTTCATCACATTCTTCCTTAAGAGCTAACATATTCTGGATATCAAAGCAGAGATGAATGAAGCCCAGATCACCCCATAAGCGATTTTTAAAAATCAACTCAGGTTTCCGATCCAAAACCTGAACAAGCTCTATCTCACTTTCGCCAAAAACCTTACTGAATCCCCCGAAGCGCTTTTCTGAATGCGCCAACAGAACTCGCCTTACAGTTGAATTTCCTCCTGGAATCTCTGAAAGGTCCTTAAAGACTCCCTCCTTATCGTATACTACTTTATCGTATCCAAGAACCCCTGAATACAATTTCCTGGCCCGTTCAATATTACTGGCACCAATAATGGCACCGCTGGTTCCACCACCATGCTTTTTATCATTGTAAAACCAGGAGTTACCTTCGGTGACTTCAAAAATGTTATTGAAGGGATCACGGACAAAGAAGTGTTTTTTACCACAAGGGTCAATATGAATACCCCCCAATATTTCTGCTCCCTTTTGTTGTAGTTCTTTATAGCTGTCATCAATATCTTTCGATTTGACTTTGACCGCAAAGATCCCCAGGTCTCCAATCTGAACCTCAAAAGCCGGAGCCATAGGGGTTCTTCCCTTATATTGCCAGATCTCAAATCCACCTCCACCCTGAAGATTCAATGCCAGAGCAGCATGGCGCATTCTTGGTTCACCTCCAGTATAGGGCAGCATCAGTTCAGCAGTAGCCTCATCTTCAAAAATCCTTATATCCATCCCAAAATGGTTTCTATACCACTTCCATGCTTCCAGGAGATTCTTAACGCCAATCCCAACTTGCTGGATCCCTATTATGGATTTTCTATTCATCCCAATTAGCTATTAACTTTGTGATTACCTCTTCTTATTATTTTGCAAAGATAAGAAGGAAACAAGACTGTTACTAAAAAGTTTTAACAAAGATCACAATACTTACAAGTCAAATATATATTTTCGGTGAAACTTTACATTAATGCAAGAAATAACAAATCAGGTAGTTTGGATCACCGGAGCTTCAGCTGGAATTGGTGAATCCCTTGCTAAAGAATGTGCCAGGAGAGGTGCCAGGCTGGTAATCTCTGCACGCAGACAGGAAGAACTCCAAAGAGTGGCTTTGGAAACAGGCCTCTCCGAGGATAATTTCCTGGTTATCCCCATGGATATGGAGCATTATGATAGCTTCTCCGGGCTGGTAGATCAGGTGATAGAGAAATTTGGAAGGATTGATTATCTGTTCAATAATGCCGGGGTTAGTTCCCGTGCTTTGGCAATGGATACTCCCGTGGCTATTGATAAAAAAATGATGGACATCAATTACCTGGGACATGTGGCTCTTACTAAGGCAGTATTACCACATATGATACGTGCAAAAAAGGGTCATATCATTATAACCTCATCGGTAGTTGGAAAATTTGGCACTCCACTCAGGTCGGCATATGCTGCTGCCAAGCATGCCCTGCACGGCTTCTTCGATACTTTGAGGGAAGAACTCTGGGATTATAATATAAAAGTTACGATCCTTTGTCCGGGATACATCCGGACAGATGTCTCAGTAAATGCTATGACCTCCAG
>JAUVKA010000017.1 GCA_030592205.1 Bacteroidota bacterium
AAGCTGGTTTGGCAAGTGTATGGCATAAAAATTACATGGCGAATTATTTAAAAGAACCTGTTGATTATAAAACCAGTCGTGATTCTATGCAGCTTGTTTATACAGGTTTTCTGGATCAATATGATGATCTTTCTTCATCCTTCATTGAGGTTGAAAAATTGACTCTGGAATATGGATTATACGGTGATTTGAATAATTTTTCACGAGCACACAGATATTACGCTAAAAAGGATACAGTAGTTTTACCTGAAGGATGGAATGATTTCGCAGATTCTCTGGATTTGAATAATCCTCTCTTGTTGGACGTTTCGGCAGCAATGAGTTTCATTAGTAGTAGGATCAATGATGGTGCAATGGAAGAGGCAGGTCTGGAAGGTGATGTTTGGGGTACTCCAGAATTGTTGAAAGCCAAATTGGCCTACATCGAGAAGCATTTAGAGGCTCCTGAAATGAAGGAAAAATTCACTTTCGATAACCTGAGCAAGCAAATGGATGCAGCTCCTCCAATTGGTATCGAAGAATTGGTTGAGAATTATCTTAACACTTCACTTAATGAGGATAATAAAGCCGTTGTTAAAGAAAAATCTGATGCATGGTCGGTTATCCTTCCCGGACAGCCTGCACCGGCTTTTTCACTCCCAGATATCGATGGAGAAAACCTGGCTTTGGCCGACCTGGCAGGAAAGTATGTATATATTGATTTCTGGGCTACCTGGTGTGGACCATGCATATCAGAATTCGATGCTTACAGGAAGTTAGTGGAAGATTATAAAGACAGGAATGTGGTTTTTATGAGTATTTCTGTCGATAGAGATAAAGCTGCATGGGAGAAGATGGTAGAGGAAGAAGCTTTTGACTGGATCCAATTACACGATTCAATTAAAATGAATGATGATTACCTGGTCAGGTATATTCCATCTTTTATTTTTGTTGATACCGAAGGAAAAATCATTGCACCTCGTGCACCTCGTCCGTCGGACGAAGGACTACGCGAGATGCTTGATGCACAGCCTGGCTTGTAATTTATTATGGCCTGGAGAAAGATGGGCTGGAATATGTTTGTTTGCATCGGATTGATGATTTGTCTGGCTATTCCTCAGGGAATCTGCCAGGAAGAGATCAGTCCGATGTATTCTTTTTCATTGGAATCACTAAGGGTCGAAAACGATTCCTTGTGTGTCTACCCCCTTCCATCCCCCTCAGGTCATCAGTCCTTATTTTTCAAACCAAGGGATGAATCTGTGCGATTCACACTACCCGGGTACGACGACCAGATTCCTTACAAATCTTCAGGGTATTTGGTCATTGATGTTGAGCATGACAATCCGGCTTCTCTGGTTGTAATTCTGGAGTTTCGCAGAAAGGGGGATGAGGCCGACAAAAATGGCTGGATCCACTCCAGGGTTACTGCACGTTTGGGTGTATTGCCTCAGCTGCAAACAAGGTTAATATTTCCTCTGTCTTTTCTGGATGCCCAGCATGTGTTTTTACCCAAAGTTCCCCGACAGTTGAAAGGCACCCTGAGTGGAAATCGCATGGATGTCAGGGAAATTGATGAAGTATATATTCGATTGAAAAACACCAGGCCACGGTCTTTCCCCCAACAAATTTTTATTCAGGGAATTCACCTTTTTGATGAAATCCCCCCTTCACTTCCCATGGTTAAGACTCCCCTGGTAGATTCAATGGGGCAATGGGCTATGAAGGATTGGAAAGGGAAAGTTCGATCTTTTAATGAACTGAAAAAGGAAATATCTTCGATTGAAGAAAGTTTGCAAAATGAGGAATGGCCGGAGGATCGTTCTCCCTATATGGGATTTTCTTCGCTTAAGTTTGATAGTACGGGATTTTTTCATACTCATCATGATGGTAGAAGATGGTGGTTAGTGGATCCTGAAGGATTTGCATATCTGTCAATTGCACCTACTGGTGTAAGAGCTTTCAGTCATGGACCTGTTGAGAAAAATGAAGATTTGTTTGAGTGGCTGCCCCCTGATACAGGTTTGTACAGCAAAGCCTATGCTAATCAAAGGGGTTTGAAAAGTCTGAGCTTTGTAAGCATAAACATGATTAGGTTGTGGGGAGGGGACTTCTTATTGGATTGGCTTCAATACACAGGAAATTTGATAAAATCTTTGGGATTTACCAGTAGCGGAAACTGGTCGGATGCCCAATTCCACCAGAAGGGAGGATTGCCATATGTTTATCCAATGACAGGATTCCCATCGACAAAAGTTAAGTTATTCCGTGATTTTCCGGATGTTTTTGATCCTTCATTTAAACAATCAGCTACTAAGTATGCCAGGCAATTAAAGATAAGGAAGGATGATCCCTTTATGATTGGTTATTTTCTTGGCAATGAACCACACTGGGCATTTGGAGAGTTTAACCTTGCCCGGGAGATGATGTATAAAAATGAGCAATCCTATACTCGTAAAGAGCTGGTTACCTGGCTTTCTGAAAAACATGATCAAAATCCATATCTCCTGTCAGCTGCCTGGGGCTATGAATTTCATAGTTTTCAAGATCTGAATTATTTTATTCTGCCTCATGAGAATGATCTAACTAAAAAAGCAGTGCTTGATCTGCTTGAGTTTTCTTCCCTGATGGTAGATAAATATACCAGAACAATTTGTGAAGCTACAGAAGCAGTTGATTCCAACCACCTTAACCTGGGATTAAGGTTTGCATGGATTAGCTCGAAAGCATGCCTCCAAACCGGGAAGTATTTTGATGTTTTCTCATTAAATGGCTATACTTTTCCTGATCCTCCAAACACTCAGATTATTGTTGATAAGCTGGATATGCCGGTTCTTATTGGGGAATTTCATTTTGGTAGTATCGATCGCGGCTTGCCGGCAACCGGAATTAAAGGAGTTAAAAGTCAGGCTGGCAGGGGCAAGGCTTATAGGCATTATGTGGAACAGGGTTTTTCCCGACCGGAAATTGTTGGGATACACTACTTTCAATGGAATGACCAGCCGATAACAGGCCGCTTTGATGGAGAGAACTACAATATTGGAATTGTTGATGTTACCTACAGACCATATTCAGAGATGGCAAAACGTATCAGGAAAACTAATTTTCGACTGTTTGAAATAGCCGCAGGATTGAAAGCACCATTTAAAAGAACCCCAAAGAATATCCCGGCGATTTATTATTAACAATCTGAGTTTTTGTTTATAGGTAGACAACAGGCCAGCTGCTTAAGTCGAGGAGTCTATTGTTAAAACAAATTGCTGTATGTAACAATTGTTACAAAAACAATTGAATCCTTTTCCTATCTTGCATTACGATAACTGATTATCTATTACTAACCTAAAAGTCTTTTTATCATGGTAGATTCTGCAATGGTCTTAAACGGCCAAACTATTGCGTATACCTGTTATACCATTGCCATCATACTTGTGATGGTGTGGTTTGCCATACAGGTAACCAAAAAAGGGAAGGGAAATCCAGTTAAACCAGCGTTTTTCTACACTTTTGTGGGGATGCTTGTTGTACTCGGCGTATCCCTCCACATTTTTACTTACAACACTATTCCCTGGACCGAGATGGACTTGCATCGAGGCGATTACACACCGGATCGTTCTTTCAACATAGTAGTTGAAAATCATGAGTTTATCCTTCCGGCTGAACAATTGGTTGCTGAGGTGGGTGATATTGTCGAATTTGATGTGACTTCAAAAGATCTCACTTATGGATTTGGCCTATTCAGGCAAGATAACAGCATGGTACTTCAAATGCAGGTGGTTCCTGGTCACCGGAACGATATACTCTGGAAATTCCTGGAACCGGGAGTGTTTACTATTAGATCAACAGAGTATTCCGGCCCCAAAGGCATCGCAATGATTGTTAAGGATGCCGTTAAAATTGTCCCAAAAACATCTGAATAATCCTAATACAAAACTTAAAAAAACAATTATGAGTTTCTTCAAAACATTTATGAATGGAGAGCAGGGATTATTCAAAGCTAATTCCCTCACCCCAATGCAGAAGATGGTTCTGCGATTTATAGTAGTTGGCCTTGTCTTTTATGCCTTTGCCGTTATCGAAGGAATGATAATGCGACTAGTTGAAATAGGTCCAACAGATATGGTTAGTAATGATCAATTCTTTGCCATACTTACGGCACATCCCCTTGTAGGGATCTTTGGCTCTACCTATGCAACTGTATTTGGTGCATTTCTTTTTCTTGTACCATTTCTGATGAAAAAACCTCTCTGGAGCATCAAGATGGCTAACTGGACATGGATATTAATAGCCTTCGGAACTTTACTTTTCTGGGGAGCTGGTTTCATTTCTCATTATTCACCACTGTATACTTTATACTGGCCTTTGCCTGTTGACTTTGAGCAATTCAGCGTATGGGGAGGCACATTTTTCATTACAGGGATTGCAATTGTGATGGTTGGATCCGGCCTCTTTGTTATTAATGTCTTTAAAACGATTACTTATACTCCGGAAGGATGGGAAAAGCAGCCAGGCGGAAAATTACTTGGTTCTGCATTAGGAACTTCTGGGATTGCAAACATATTCCGTAAGAAGAAAAAACAAAAGGATCATCTTGTTCCATTACCAGTTGCTGCGATCGCACGTGGATCGGTTGACGTAGGCTTGAATGTATTGATCATCCTGTTTACCGGAGTATTGATTCTGGTTTTTATGGTTGCTGCAATTTTAGGTCATGACCTGAAGGATACTGCGATAGATGCCCTCCTGTACAAGAACTGGTTCTGGTGGGGACTTGATCTTATTGCAGATGGATTAGTACTGATCTTTGTGGCCGGTACCTGGTACTTACTTGCTACTATGATTACAGGGAAGAAACTGTTCATGCAAAACATTGCCCGGGCAGCCCTTCTGGTGGAATTGGTTGTTTCCTGGACCGTATGGTCGCATCATCTTCTTGCTGATCAGTCCCAACCAGCCATTCTCAAAGTGTTATCAGGTGAATTTGTGACAGCTTTTGAGTTGATTACACAGGGCTTGGCATTCTTCATAGTTCTTGCTACTCTTTGGGCTGCCCGTCCGCTTAAGATGACCAACCCGCTTAAATTCTTATTGGGTGGATTATTAGGATTTGCTCTGGCAGTACCTGCAGGAATTATGCAAGCCGACGTGGGACTGAACAGAGTTCTTCATAACACTCAATGGATTATTGGACCTCACGTTCATGTAGCAATCCTGATTGGTCTGACTATGACATTATATTCAGCGATTTATATACTATTCCCAATCGTCACAAATGGCGCAAAATTATATAGTCAGAAGTTGGCTAATATACATTTCTGGTTCCATCTTCTGGGAGGAATCGGAATGGGTGCATTTATGGGTATGGCCGGATTAAAAGGTATGCTCAGAAGGACTCTTTATGTAAATGGAGAATTCGAGACTTTAATGATACTGGCTGCAGTATCAGGCGCTCTGCTTCTGATCGCCTTCCTGGTATTCTTCTACAATATCGTAATGAGTTTGGGTCTTAAAGGAGTAATCGGGATTTTTATACCTGCAAAACTAAAAACTAAGGATTTGATTCCTGCGGAATAAAAATATTTCCGTATAGGTTTTCGGTATTAAAGGTCTGGTGAGGTGTAAACTTTGCCAGACCTTTCTTGTATGCAGCAGGATTTGTTGCATTGTCATTGTAGAGACAAATCATGATTTGTCTCTACGGTTCATTTTCCCATAGTGGTATTTAAAGTCAAATTTCATAGAACAATCTGGATTTAATACTAATTTCACAGTGCTAATATTTGGATTTTGTCCTTATCAAAAAAAACATCGGAATTTAGTCCTCCCTCCAAAAGTTCAGGGATATTTACGGATATCAGGTATTTTTTCTTCCATAAACCCAAGAAACCCACTCTTATTGATCTGTCGACCGAGGAGGCAAGGGAGAACTATAATAAGAGAATAGTACAGCGTTTTGGTATTGATCCTGAGAAGTTTTCAGTTTTGAACATTCATAAGATTGGAGTTGAGGCTCCCCCAAGTTATGTTTTTGATGAACTTTTGAGGTGGAATGGCGATTCAACATGCTGGCCGAACTATTTAGCCAAGATTGATCTTGTAGATAATAAGCTTGAAAGTATCAGAGTATTGTTATTTGGAAAAGAAAAATACCCCTTTGGATTCCGCAATAGCTTTTTTGGCTTAAAGCTGCTACCACTATTCAACATGAATGCTATTCGGATTAAAAGAGTGCCTGATACATTTGATTTTGATAATGCCCGATATCTTTTGTATGAATGTTCTGGAGGGTATCCAATAGGAATATTTTTTATGTACGTCAGATCCTCAATTGAAGATATGGGCGAAACTGAACTCTCACAATTATTTCTTTGCGTAGGTTTTAATTTTTATGGAAAAGAAAACAGATCATCCGGATTAAGAATATTCGATACGATCTGGCAGATTATTCATAACCGTGTAACAGCTAATGTGGTTTCACGAATAAAACAATTAGCAGAGTGGAGGTTGAATAAAATGCTAACACCACCCATAAAATCAAAAGGAATTACAGGTCTTTAATATTTCCTCAAACTTTTTTTACATGGAAATTAGCTCATGGTTAATCTGGGATATTATTAATCCAGATAAGAAGCTTCCCGTTTTCATCAACGCCCTGAACGGTTGTTTTATAAATGGATTTCAGAGTTTGTGGCGGTATACTTATTGATAGTGTCCCACTTACATCTGTTTGGAGATTGTGATCCCAAAAAATTGTAGGATATAACATTGCAGTTCTTTTTCCCGGACTGGAGTTCCCTTTTTTTGTGGTTAACTCTATGACCCCTGTTGAATTTAGGCCGGAGTATTTTTGGATATCGGAAATACTTGCTGAAGCTTTTAGGCTTTCCACATCATAAGGGCTGATAGAATTTAAAACTGCAGGGTCAGTTCCTCTGGGCACTCCATCGATTACAATAATAACACCTCCCTGATAGTTAAATGAATCTACCCCCCTAAATACAATTTTATTATTTACTATTTTATATGGTTTGATTGACTTGAGTACATTCATGATCGATTGGCCGTTTGCTAATTGCTGCTGAATCTGTTCGTTGGAAGTTAGCTTGACCGGAAAATAGCCCAGGGTTTCGAGGGTGCTTTTATTTTCCTTGATAAAATTCATGAAGCCCGGATTAGAGTCAATAAAATATCGATTAAAAAACTGGTTTTGCCTGATTTGTGAAACTAAGCCCTCGAAATCACCTACCTGATAGAACTGTTTCAATTCCTCTCTAAATTCTGATTTGGTTTTGTCATATCCGGAGGTTTTTCCAGTTTTGATTTTCTCCCAATCGAGATCATTATTCATTTGGAATAACATATAATGATCAATGATTTTTTTATCCTCCAAAGAAGGATTTGCAAGGAATCCGGTAGGGAAAGCCGCATAAGAAGCGGATGGGCCCAATAGAAACCAGGACATTATATCTTGCACTGGCTTCCATTCCGGAGCCAGGTATTTGTCAGTAACAGAAACGCTGAGAAAAGCTCTTACAGCTTGATTTTCAGAATCCTGAATTCTTGCCTCGATCAATGATAGCTGGGCCTTCTTATTCTTTTTCTGGGTAGGTGATTGCCTGATAATTGTATTTTTGCCGGATAAATAAACCGACCTATGAGCCAGTACCTGGCCAGTACGGTTCAAAAGATTGACCTTCAAAATCCCAGAAGGTAAATTGGGAGTTATTGGGATGCTAAACTCTGATTTAATTTTCAGATTGAATCTTTTTTCAAAGAGAAGGTTTCCGTTCATTTCTCCTACAGCATGAAGAGGAATAGCTGCATCTTTAATATCAGTATTTACTGTGAAATTAAGGCTTGTGCTATTTCTTGATTCCAAGGCTAATTGAACACCCATCGTTTGAACCTCAGGTATTTTAAAGTCAATGTCGATCCCTGAGGGCTTTGTTAACCTGACTTTCAGAGATGTCGAGGCATTAGCTTCAACAGTGAATGAACCAAATCCAACTCCGGTGGTTTTGATTGTTTTAACAAGCTTATCATCCTGATTTAGCAGCTCTCCTTCGATTTCAACTGCATTTCCAAGGTAATCATAAGCCCTGAACCCTATTTGTGTTTCAAAACCATTTAGAAAAAGACCTCCTTCCGGAGCGAAGTCGAGCCATATTGGTGTTTTTGATGTGGGAACCAAAATGCTGTTCAGACTCGTATTTCCCATGTTTTCTACGGCCACCTCCACTATAGTTATACCGAGATCATCGTTTTCCGGAAGTGCAAGATCTATACTGACCTTTCCCTCCTTGTTGGTTTTAGTCTCTTTTGCTTCAAATGATGCTCCATTATAGCTCGCCATATAGCTTACCTTTTTTCTCTTGAGTGGTTTGCCAATAGTATTTGTAAGTTCTATTTTAATTTGGGCAAGATCTCCAGGAAGGTAACGGGTTTGACCGGCAGATAGCTTAATAATTACTTCCGGGAAATACCGGGCTTTTATAAATACTCTTTTTTGATAAACATTTTTGGCTAATCCAATTTCCATACCATCTGTCCATGCTATCAGCTTGTGTTCTCCTTCTGACAGACTGTTGTTCAGTATAAATTCTCCCTCCGATTGCTTATTATTTAATTGAAAAATCTTTTCCTGTTGAGTATTCCCCGACTGATCCACTAGAAGAATGTGTAGGTTTTTGCTAATGCTTGGTGATGAAGGGCTGTATAGATCCCTGACATATGCTCTGAATCTGATTTGATCACCTGCTGCATATATCTCCCGGTCGGTATGTAAGTACACTAATTCCTGAGGGTTTTGTTTTTGATAAGTCTCAACCCGTTTTACGAAATTGGTGTTTAATTCCTGAGCCGGAGATCTAAGAAATGTAAACAGTAATATGAATGAAATGATCAGTCCTGGATTCTTAAACGGGGAATATTTTATAGCTGTCATCGTATTTATATTTTAATAAAAGAAATGAATTCATGATACTGACAAAATATGCATATGTGCCATTGTTCAAATCTGGTTTGTAAAAATCAGGATTATTTAGGACATATGGAAATAAGCTGAGCTAAAGGAATGTGATGTTGAATGTTGATAAAGATTTCAGTTTTTTTTTCCGGGATTTCATATCCTCTGCTTACCTTTGAGGAAAACAAAACTAAATGAATAGTTTTATTAAGTGCTTTTCAATTTTTGCACTGGCAATTTTTATTTTGGCTGCTTGTAGCAATAATGCTGGTATTCCATCTTATTTATCAGAATATCAAGATCAATATAAGGATGATCCCAGAGCTGCCAATCTGGCTTGGTTTAAGGAGGCGAAATTCGGTTTGTTTTTGCATTACGGTCTTTATGCCCAGCTTGGAAAAGGGGAGTGGGTTCAGCTTAGGGATACAATTCCGGTAAGTGAATATTCAAAACTGGTTGATACCTTTACAGCAGCCGGATTCGATCCTGAAGAGATTACTGAAACAGCTCTTTCTGCTGGAATGAAATATATCACAATTACATCTAAACATCACGACGGATTTTGTTTGTTCAAAACAAAGGCCACCGAATTCAATTCTGTAAATTCACCTGCCGGCCGGGATCTGATAGGAGAATTATATAAGGCATGTGAAGATAAGGGACTTGGATTATTTCTATATTACTCATACGGTGCAGATTGGAAGCATCCCTATTTTCTTTCTCGTGAGGATGGTTGGAGGGCTTCCCGACCTGCTTATAAAGAGCCTCAGCCAGAATATCTTTATGAAAAACCGGAAGAATTCAATATTTATGTTGAATATGTTCATCAGCAGCTTAAAGAACTCCTGACTCAATATCCCAATATTGCCGGAATATGGTTCGATCCGATAATGGGAGTGTATTCAAACCCCGGGGCTTTCCCGATCGATTCAAGCTATGCCCTGGTCAGAAGCCTTTCATCCCATGCACTTATTTCCTTTAAACAGGGGGCGAATGGTGAGGAAGATTTCATGGCTCCTGAGCGAAGTGGTACTGCAAGAGTTGGAAACCAATTCGAGGTGGCCAGGCTTGCTTACGAGAAGAACAAAGATAAGCCCAAGGAGATCTGTACTACATTGCAACCACATGCCTGGGGGTATAAGGAATCTGATGATGGAAGCCATAAAACAGTAGAACAGGTGTTGGAAATGCTCAGGAATGCTGACGAAATGGGTGCAAATTTGTTGTTAAATATCGGTCCCTTACCAGATGGTTCTTTACCCAATGAAGATATCCTGACTCTTCAGGAAGTTGGGCGCATACTTGAAGAGGCTCAAAGTAAAGTTGCCGATGTCAAAACAACTGGCAAGTGATACGAATTGAAAATACAGATATTAATCAGCTGACAATTCACAATTTATAATTGATAATTAATAATTAATAATTTTTTAATATGCCACATCTAAATCATAAGGGACCTGAAGGAAAAGGTTCACAATCAGGAAGAGGGCTTGGCAATTGCCGAAAGCTGGATGAAGCTGACCTTGAGAAAATGGGTACAGGCTTAGGGTTAAGGCGTCAATCCGGTGGTGGAAAAGGTAAGGGGGGGCGGTTAAAAAGCAGTAAACTATTTAAAAATCAAAAAAAGGAAAAACATAAAGATTTTGATTCTGAGCAGGAGTAACAAAGTTGATGGCTGGTAAAACGGGATAACTCATTTATTTTCTGGTGAACTTAATCCCAAATTCAATTGGTAGATCAAAAGATGTTTCGATTAAGCCGTATTGTGCATAAGCGGGGCAAAGTGTATAACGAAATCCTATACCACAAAATAGTTTAATGTCCTTATACATGTAGAAATTCGCAGCGATTCTGCTATCTACTCCAAATACGTATAGCGACTTAGGTTTAAAGAAGGCCAGTCCATTAATAGCATGGGCATAAGTGTTCAGTTCAAAACGATTTAGGGATAGCCATGTCCGGTTTATTCCCAAGCCGAAGAATGCTTCATTACCCCAGGTAGTCAAGGAATACTCACCCGACAAACTCAGATTTAGCTTTTTATATTTTTGTCGGTTAAAGAAAACTGCCATACCACCGCCATTCATTCCTGGCTCAAAAACCAGGTTGTATCCGAGTGAGGGGTAGGCTGATACAGAGAGTCCAAATTCCTGTGCCTTTCCAGTCTGAACAAGCAGAAATAAACTGGCGACAAGCAAACAGCTTTTCAATAATCTAATCCCAACCATTGGTATCATATAAGTTTTGGATCTTTGTAACTGTAATTTTAGTTTGTTCTTCCCGGCTGATAGCACCTTCACTATCTCCTTCCTGAATTTCGTATTTTCCAAAATATGAATGATTCCCTCCGGAAATTGTGAAGTATGTGGTATTTGGCGGCAGGAATACTTCCCTTGCCTCAATAATTCCGCGCTCCAGGATAGCATCAAATTCTCCTTTGATAGATAATACCATACCAAGCCATTCGCTGAGATCTGTTTTTTCTTTCGGATATGCTGCCATTAGCACCAGACCTTTAAAATAGTCGGGATATTTTTCAACAGCTGTACAAGCCATGGTTCCTCCCTGAGAATGACCGCCAATAACCCAACGATTCACGTTTGGAAAATCCTCGAACATATATGCACCTTGTTTGCTGTCGAATATGGCCAGGTTACCGGGCATTTTAACGATAATAACCTTGTGCCCAATTCCGGAAACAGCAAAACGGGACAAAGGTTCAACATAAGCATGTGGATCTACCAAATCTCCAGGATAGAATACAAAACCAGTTTTTGAAAAATCGCCAGAGTTAGGAGTTATTTCGATATAATTGCGAGTTTCATAAACACCCAAAACATCGGTCACGATTTGTTCTTCGGGAAGATAGCTACATGCCTGTAAAGAGAATATACTCACAGCCAGGACTACCCAGGTTAATAATTTCATGCTACTAGTGATTTCATGAGAGTGGAAAATTACCGAAATCTGGATTGACTGGCAAGGGGCTTGAAGCAAAAGAGTATTCGATTAGCTGATTCATCTATATTCGATCATTTTGGAGATAAGTTTTCAATACCTTTGATCCTTGTTTAAGATAAAATGACAGAGATTATTATGAAAAGTAAAAGCAATCCATTATTAAAAACTTTTGAAACAAAATATGAAGCTGCGCCATTCGATGAAATTCTGACGGAGCATTTTATGCCTGCTATCGTCAGACTGATTTTTGAGGCAGAAGAGGTGATCAATAGGATTGCACACAGTCCTGAGCAGCCGGATTTCGATAATACCATAGAAGCCTTAGAGAAAAATGGGGAAAAATTAAGTCGGGCTGTGGAAATACTTTTCAATCTCAACCATGCAGAGACTAGCCCTGAATTACAACAACTTGCCCAGGAAGTATCACCAAAACTTTCTGATTTTTCCAGCCGCATGATGATGAATCCAGATCTTTTTAAGAGGGTGAAGGCTGTTCATGAAAAGCAAAAATCCAAACTACCTGAAAATCTTACCACTGAACAAAAAACTGTCCTGGATAATTATTACCGAGATTTTCTACGTAATGGTGCTGAATTAGATGGAGAAAAAAAGAAACGATTTGCTGAGATAAAATCAGCATTATCAACATTGACTTTGCAATTTGGCGATAATGTTCTGGCTGAAACAAATGCATTTTTTCTTCATCTGACTGAGCTGGCCGACCTTGATGGAATACCTGATTTTGTGCTGGAGGCAGCAGCCTTAGAAGCAAAATCCAGAAAACTTGATGGCTGGGTCTTCACTCTTCATCATCCAAGCTATATCCCTTTCATGAAGTATTCTTCCAGGAGAGAGCTGAGAAAGAAAATGTTCATGGCTTTTAGTTTCAGGGGAAATCAGGACAATGAATTTGACAATAAAAAACTTGTTGGTAGGATTGTCAGCCTAAGGTATGATCTGGCCGGGATCATGGGAGAAAAAGATTATGCTCATTATGTACTTAAAGAAAGAATGGCTGAAAACCCAAATAGGGTAAATCAATTTATCGAGTCACTGCATCTCGCTTCCCGACCGTTTGCATTGAAGGAATTCGAACAGGTAAAAGAACTTGCTGTTAAAAAGGGACACCACGGAGATCTGGAACGATGGGACTGGGCCTTTTACAGTGAAGCTTTACGTATCAAGAATTTTAATGTTCGGGAGGAGGATGTAAAACCATATTTTGAATTATCCAGGGTTACTCGCGGGATTTTTGGTATATCTGAATTATTGTACGGGCTTAAGTTCAGGCAAACAGACGAAGTCCCTGTGTATCACGAGGAAGTACAGGTTTTTGAGGTGTTCGATGAAAAGGATGAATTCCTTTCATTGCTTTACCTGGATTTCTTTCCCCGTAAAGGGAAGCAGGGTGGAGCCTGGATGACAGATTTTCGCGGGCAAAATAATTTGGATCAAAGTAATACCCGTCCACATGTGTCAATTGTATGCAATTTTACCCGGCCAACAGAAACTGAACCATCATTATTAACTTTTAATGAGGTGCATACTTTTCTACATGAATTTGGACATGCACTTCACGGTATGCTTTCGAAGTGCACTTATCCCTCAGTTTCCGGTACTAATGTGTATAGGGATTTTGTAGAACTTCCATCTCAGATCATGGAAAATTGGTTAACTGAGAGGGAATGGCTCGATCAGGTTGCAGTGCACTATAAAACTGGTGAAAAAATCCCGAAAACTTTAGTCACAAAATTAATAGATGCTCGTAATTTTCAGGCTGGCTATATAGCAGAACGGCAGTTAAGTTTTGGCATGAATGATATGGCCTGGCACTCTATTAAGGAGCCATTTGATGGGGATGTGATATCATTTGAGAAATCGGCCATGCTTAGCACGGAGTTATTCCCTGAAGTACCTGGATCTTGTATGAGTACAGCCTTTTCGCACATTTTCGCAGGTGGATATGCTGCAGGCTATTACGGATATAAATGGGCGGAAGTACTGGATGCCGATGCTTTTGCCTTGTTTAAAGAGAAAGGAATATTTAACAAGGATGTTGCAGGTTCTTTCCGGAAAAATTTGCTGGAAAGAGGAGGAAGCGAAAAACCGATGGATCTCTATAAAAAATTCAGGGGACAAGAGCCATCGGTAGAGGCACTCCTGGAGCGCAGTGGACTCATAATCAATCCACTAGATGAATCTAGTGGCAATTAATACACTAATATACAAACCAACAGTTCAACAAACCATGAAAACACTAATGACAATTTTACTTTTTTCAAGTCTTTTCCTGGCAAAGACTTCTGCGTTTGGACAAATATCATCACCTCCTCCACCTCCTCCGGTATTTGCAAATGATACTTTAGTAGTGGTATGGTCTAGTGGGGATATTGAGGTTGCTGAGAAGGTTTGCTTCATGTATACCTACAATGCAAAAAAATGGGCTTGGTTTAAGGAAGTTATTTTTGTTGTTTGGGGATCTTCAGCCAAACTATTAGCTGAGAATGATAAGCTTCAGGAGAGTGTGAAAAAGATGAAAGAAGAAGGGATCATTCTGGAAGCATGTATGGCATGTGCCAGGATGTACAATGTTCAGGATAAATTGAAAGAACTGGGAATTGATGTTAAGGGAATGGGAACCGTATTAACAAAATACCTTAAAGCTGGTTACCCGAATATCACCTTTTAGAGCAAAATAAAACCGCCCCGAGTGAGGGGGTAATAGACTGATGGCCTCATGATATTAAATCTAAATAAACCTTTATAGAAATGATTTTGAATTATAAGTCCCTCTGCATATCTGTTTTAATAGGGATTTTCCTGAGTTATCCTTCAATGAGTCAGGAGTTTACCGGATCTCCTTTGCTTGATTCCTGGGAGGAGTATAAGGATCACAAAGCAAACACAATTTTTGGTTTGAAGTGGATTCAACTGGGCCCTGTAGTGAATTCAGCAAGGGCCGAAGCTGTTCAGGGAGATCCGTCCCAGCCCGGAACTTTTTATGCTGCTTTTGGCTCGGGCAATCTTTGGAAAACTATTAATAATGGTCTTACATGGAAACCGATATTCGAGGATCAATCAGCACTTGGAATAGGGGATATTGCCCTTGCTCCATCAAACCCGGATATCATATACCTGGGATCAGGAGAAAGCTTAAAGAAAGCCAGAAATTTCACGATGCCGGGAACCGGAGTGTTTCGTTCTGATAACGGAGGAGAAACCTGGCGCAATCTGGGTCTTCATGATTCATGGCACAGTGGGGAAATAGTAATCCATCCGGAACATCCTGATACAGTATATGTTGCTGTGATGGGCCATTTTTGGAGCACTAATGAAAACAGGGGTGTATACAGGACCTTGGACGGAGGAATAAGCTGGGAACATGTTCTTTATGTAAATGAAAATACAGGAGCCAATGATATTGTGATATCTCCTTCAGACCCAAATATTCTCTATGCTTCAATGTGGGAAAATAACCCGGGTATTTATGGGTCTGAGAGTGGCGTTTATCGCAGTTCCGATAGTGGTACCAGCTGGAAAAGGCTGACTAATGGGTTTCCTGAAGGCCCAAAAACAGGCCGAATTGGACTTGCAGTATCTTTTCAGGATCCAAATAAGGTTTATGCCTTGGTTGATAATCTTAATCGCGATAAGAACAAGGCTGCGGAGTGTTATAAGACAGAAGACGGAGGAGAATCATGGTCCAGGACGCACTCGGAAGACTTAAAAATATTTCCGGGAATAGGTTGGTATTTTACCGATTGTTATGTAAATCCACAGGATGATGATGAGATTTATTTATTGGGGGTTAGGGCGGCCAGAAGTTCTGATGGAGGTAACTCTTTTGAGATTGTAGGCGGAGATGTATTTCACATTAATCCAAGTCAGGCGGATCCACTTCATCTGGATCATTGTGAACTTTGGATAAATCTGCTAAATCCGGCAAACCTCCTTCTGGCAAATGATGGTGGTATCTACATAAGTTATGATAAAGGTGATACCTGGATGCATCATAATAATATCCCAGCCGGAGAATTCTATGATATCTCAGTTGATAATCAGGATCCGTATTTTGTTTATGGGGGAGTTCAGGATGATGCCTCTGTTTATGGACTCTCAGAGGAGTGGAATCCCATTTTTCCGGATGGCTGGAGGTATATTTGGGTGGATGCCTGGAGTGGTGGGGATGGCTGTGTAACGATCCCCGATCCTGTTGATCCAAATATTATTTATACTTCATCACAGAATGGAGGAATATTTCGAAAGAACATGGTGGCCGACAAATCAAAACATATTAAACCACGTTTTCCAAAGGGATCCAATAAGAAGGCAAAATATAATTTTGTGGCCCCCTATATTATTTCATCACATAATCCAACAACACTTTATCATGCAGGAAATTATGTATTCAAGAGCACAAATCGGGGAGATAACTGGGAGTTGATTAGCCCTGATTTGGCAAAATCATCTATAGAAGAAAAAACTTCCCTGGCTGCAGGGGCTATTGCTGAGTCCCCAATTAAAAAGGGCTTCCTGTTTGTTGGAACAGATAAAGGTGCCTTCTGGATAAGTGAAGATGATGGACAAAATTGGAAGGAGAAATCTTCAGGGCTCCCCAACCAATATATCAGATCGATTTGCCCCAGCAGGTATAACTCTGAAAGAGTTTATATAGCAGCAACCGGGATCAACGAGGATGATTTGGATACCTACATTTATGTCAGTGAAAATCTTGGTGCGGATTGGACCTTGATTAAGGGAAATTTACCTGCTGATGTAGCAAATGTGATACTTGAGGATCCGGTGTTGGAAAATGTGTTGTATGCCGGTATGTACCGGGGAGTTTTTATATCTATTGATAGAGGAAAAAGCTGGTCGCTGCTTGGGACAAACATGGCAGCAAGCTGTATTTCTGATTTGGAAATCCAGGAAAGAGAAATGGATTTGGTAGTCGGCACCCACGGGCGAGGGATTTACAAAATCAATCTAAAGCCTATTCATGAATTTCTTAGGGATTCTTTGGGGGAGGCTCCTCGTCTATTGAAAATCCCTGATGGAACTGCACCTTGGTATAACGATACCCACCGGGATGTAAACCAACGATCAGTGAAAAAAACCACTTTTTCTTTTTATTTACCATATCCCCAAAGTGTGAAGCTTGAAGTGATCAAGGGAAGTAAAATAGTATTTGAGAAGCTGATTGAAGGAAAAACCGGTTTAAACCAGTTTCGCTGGGACATGCTTACAAAGGAAAATAATAGCGACTCCCCCTATTTCATTCATTTTAAGGAATATCTCGCCACAGGGGAATACAAGGTTAAACTCACAGGTGACGAATATGAACTGGTGCAAGATTGGAGAGTGAATCCTGGAAAAATTCCCCATAATTGGTAAAAGGAGCCAGAGCAATTATGGATAATATCTGAATACAATTACTTAACATTCATGGAAATGGTAATTCCGTCAGCTGCTAAAAGAAGTAATAGGCCGCAATAAGGAAGCGGGTATTACTTACCGGAACTGAATTTTCTACTGCACCTTCAATATTATAGGTTCCGTATGCTGCAGTTGTATATTCTACCTCGGCTGCGAAACGAATTTTTCCTGTATTGAAGATGACTCTTGGTGATACACGGTAGATATAATCAATTTTGGACCTGCTTCCATATTCAACACTATTATCTATTTCAATTTTTGCACCAAGGCTTTTTGAATACCCGCCGAATAAACCAAATTGGATCTTTTTGCCATTGGAATGAATCTCCGACCAAACTGACATCGAACTCAAGGGAGTATATTCACGGTGATCAGTAAACGGATCTGCACTAACTAATGCAAAACTACTAATACCCACCAAATCATAAGTATTTTGGCCATATACAGCCTCAAATTTAAAAGTTAGAGCCGGAATTTTTATTTTAAAGAACGCTTCCTGAAGAGTACTGCTAACTTCTTCGTTTGCAACTAAATTTTTATTTGTCGCTATACGAGGTACCAGGGTTTTGTATCCTGCACTTACTCCGGCAAGAATCTCTGAACCATTTTCCGATACACTGTGATAGGATAGAGTTAGGTTAAATTCTGGTTTTGCAGAATTCCTCAGCAAGGAAGACCCTCCTGCGCTCGTGAAATCACGTTGGGTAAATGCCGTTGCAATTATATTCAAGTCCCCCTGTTTATATGTAAAGCGAAGTTGGGGATTACGTGCAAAGGGTTGAAAAGGTGCACCAGTATTAAATGAGATTACATCCGGAAAGCACCCCGTAATGAACATTGGGTTCCATGTCTGTCCGAAAAGAAGCTCTGCATTCTCCCATACCATTTTGCCGTAAGCATGGCGTAGACGGAATCCATTCACATCAGTATCAGAATGGCCAAAAAAAGCTCCTTCAATCACTGCCGAAGTTTTAGCTCCAAGAGCATCGGGGCCTGTAATCTTTCCTGTTAATCTAGATTGAAGTGCGAGAAAATTGAGGTTGGGTTTAGCATTAATATCTTCACCATTAATATCTAACATTTCAGGCTTGGGCCATAACATAAAATGTCCTTCCCTGATTGCTACATTCTGGCGGGTATCATAGATAAAATCATTTTTTACAAATCCCGAAAAAGAGATGCCGTATTTCTTTTCTTGTGCACATAGGCTTAATGCTATGGTTATTAGTAGAGTAATGCTTGTCAGGCGTTTCATATCTAATGTTTTATTAATAATTTTTGTTATTCTTTTGTCTTACGCTGATGTGGAAATAATTTCTGAATAATACTTCTTTTTCGCAATGGCTTACCCAAAAGACGGTTAAGGTTGTTTTCAGCCGAAAGGTTATCTTCCCAAAGTTCCAGTGCTTTTTTATAACTCTGACCAGCATTTTCAAAATCATTGCGTTGTCGGTACACTAGTCCAAGATTAGTGTAAGCCACGGATAAACGACGTTGGGTTTCCCATTGTGCCTCTTCAATTTCTTTTATACGATGAACCAGGATGTTGTTTTGTTTCTTCTCCGGAATTGTTTCCAGTCCAATCATAAATTCAGGTCTGATTATTTCAGCTATATCCTCTGCCCCCTGATTTTGAAACTTTGTATTCCATTGATTATAAATATCAATACTTGTTAAAGTAGCTTTTTCAGATAGGATTAATAAGCTGTCGAGACTCATGTGGTTAAGCTTCTCTATCCCCCCCATACCTGGAAGGCTGTCCTTATATATGGCCAGGGTTAGGAATGCAGCAGCTCTGTTATTCCAAATGACACCAGTTTCATAAGAGTTTTTATAATGAGGATAATTGGAATAAATGGATTCTACAGAATCGAGAAGTTGAAAAACTCCTGAGTAATTATTGTCCTGTGCGAGAGCATTATATTGTCCATATAATTCCCGGGCGGGCTTTATTCGTGGATCAACAGATTGATTGATTCGTGAATAATAAGTTTTGGCTATGAGTGAACCAAGACCCACCAGGACCACCATAATAAATATGAGGGTCCTGGTAGGTTTATTTGTAAAGAAAGCCATTACGAATGTACTTGTTCAATAAGGAATTTCCGAATTTCCAGTGGAGTCTCTTTTGTGAGTTTGGATACTATGATGTGAGTGATAATGGCTAGTGGGGCACCAATAACGGCAAAATACCAAGCTCCCAAATAATAGCTGATCAACTCTTGTGCTGGCAAAACAACACCTGATTTACCAGCTATGAAATAAGTAAGGGCAACAACAGATACCAAGCCTCCGGCAATTAATCCGGCAATTGCTCCCGGCTTGTTGGATCCACTCCACCATATCCCAAGCAGAAATAATGGGA
>JAUVKA010000053.1 GCA_030592205.1 Bacteroidota bacterium
GAGCTGTATCCCTGGTGATAAGCCTCAGCTGAAACAGGATAAGTGGGGGATGAAGCTGCCAGCACATAAGTTATCAGGGTTTCGTTATGGCCCCTGATCTGGTGGTTCATGCTGAATCCATAATTGGGAGACCAATGCCAATAAAGTACCTGCTGCTCCTGAGTGTACCAATTCCACTCGACTTCTGACCAGAGGGTGTGAATTCTTGAACGTATCTCAGCTTCTTCAGGCACCGATGAATCGAGGTATTCCCTGAATGTCAGCAAGCCCTGAATCATAAAAGCAGTTTCTACCAGGTCGCCACCGTCATCCTTTTCATTAAAGGGAATTGTTTTTCCGGTTTGTCCGTTTAGCCAGTGCGGCCAGGCACCATGGTAACGGTCGCAGGTTTCCAGAAAGCTCAGAATATGATTCATCCGCAGCAGTCCCTCATTGCGACTAATCCAGTGCCTTTCCATACCAACAACCAGACTCATGACCCCAAAGCCCGAGCCACCGGTGGTGACAATATCATTCGAAGTATTGCGCTCTCTGGCCATCCCGCAAACCGGGTGAGCAAAATCATAGAAATACGAGAAGGTCCGTTCCTGAATTAGGTTGAGCAGCTCTTCGTCGGGAATTTCCGGAAACTTATAAGTAGAGTCCAGGGCTGTGAAGAACTCGAGGCTGAAGCCCAGGAAACGGTTGCTGGACTCAGCGACTAAGTTAGATGATATCAGCAAGTTATATCTTTTCAGACTACTCAACTCACTGCTGCTTCTAAGCAGGATCACCTGCCTGTTTTCGGATGCCTCGATAACAAGTGAAGCACCACCGGTTAATGAGAAAAAGTCTTCATAGCCTTGAGGTTGCAGAGGCTCAGAGAAAGTGATTTCAAATTCGACCGACTTGATCGGGATATTCATTGGCGTTTCATTCAAACTGAGCTCGATTCCGTTCAGGCTAATCCGATCGATTTTCAAAATGCCCGGTTCGGTGCTAAACCCATATTCATATCCCGGAAATCCTTCGCCCAGTAATCCTTTCAGACCTGATCCGATAACCAGGGAATAATCTGTCAGATAGTCCAGATTAGCCTCCGGTGAAATAAGTACTTTCCTTTTTTCAGACAAGAAATCCATCCCAGTTGGAATCCTGCTCCCGCTATCGGAAGAAAGATAGATTTCCTGTGCAGCCGATTCCGGTTCAACTACTGTTGTAAATTCCACCGTGAATACGGATTTTACAGACACTTCAGTGGTTTTGTTCCCCGGCCTGAGTTCTTTTGACCCCGCCCAGGAAGCTATTATTTGCAATTGCCCGACACCACTTGGATCATCCTTTTTACATGAATCCAAAAGAATGATCAGAATGAGGGGAGCCCAAAGAAAATATTTGAAGGTTTTTATCATCTTGTTTATTAAGGAGGAAGTCCGGTTTAGCCCTGACCCCCTCCTTAATGGATTATCCTTAAGCTTAATTGCCCGAATTATACATTAATTGAATTTCAGTTTCTGTCAGCACTTTATGGTAAACAGCAATATCGTCAAGTTGTCCTTTAAAATGGTTGGATGTGGGGAAATCATATCCCCCCCATGATTCACCGTCCCATAAAGAACCTGCTCTGGATTGAATGAATCCGAAAGCTAGTTGCGGATAGGTTTCGGGTTCTGTTCCGTTATATTTTAATCCAACCACCCCTTGTTTGGCATCCCCATCTGGCCAGAGATTGAAATTCTGCGATTTCATTTTCACCCCATTTATGTATAGAATACCAGCTTTATCTGCAGCATTGAAAACGCAAACTACATGGGCCCATTTGTCTTGCAAAAGACCGGCAACACCACCGGAATTTCTCAGATCCTGACAAAAGTCCCATCCCTGCCATCCACCATTGTCACGGGTCTGGCCTTCACCATTAAACCATAGGTCTTCAGAAGCAGCCGTGCCATCTCCCAGATCATAGCTGGCTGCGAGTTTACAGCTGCTGTGGTCAGCAGGAATTTCAAACTGGAAACCGTAAAATGCAGCTAGTCCCATAACGAAATAGCCGGCGGGGTCTCCACTTGCGTTATTATGGCCGTCGGAATTTGTTTTAACCCAGAAAGTCAAGGAGAAGTTGTCGGTGTTCATTAATACATCTCCATTGGGAACCTCAATAATCGAAGCATCCCCATCAAAGGTGGCTGCTTTCCCTGCTGTTTCATTACGTCCGGCTGTATATGATATGGCGGCTACTCCGGAAGCGGGCGGATCAAAATCTCCGATAATGTCATCCGGGCTGTCTTCAAATGGCCAGTAAGCAATAGCTCCCTTAGGCATAAAGGAGCCAAGAGTGGTAAAGGTACGAGTGAGCGGGGCGAGGCTTTCTGCTTCCAGGGATTTAATGGTACCGGCAAAGCTCAGCTTATACAAGATTCCATTACCAAGGTTTTCTAGCGGCTGAATAGTAACCGTATTGCCTGAGGTAGTAACAGTTAGTTCAATGGGGGTATCGTCATATTCCTGTACCATTTTAACAGACGAAATAGTTACGGTGCTTTCATCCAGGTCAGTGGAGAAAGTGGCAGTAATAGTTGGGCTGACCGGAATGTTGTCTGGAGAAACTGCTCCATTCAGGTCGATTGATCCGGTCACCAGGGCATCGAGAGTCAGGGCAATCGGGTCTTTTTTACAGCTGTTCATGCTAACTCCGAAGATCAGCGTAATGCTCATTAAACTGATCCAAAATTGTCTTCTTTTCATACTATTCACTTTTGAATTGTAAATTAACTATCAATAATTCGGATTTTGTGTAATAATCCCTTGAGAAATATCTATTTCGGTTTGCGGAATAGGCAGTAATTCGTTCTTTCCTTCAACAAATCCCAGTGGCCCTAGAACTTGGGCGGCACTACCTGTCCTGACGAGATCCCAGAAGCGATGGCCTTCCAGTGCCAATTCAGATCGTCTTTCTTCAAGGATCAGGTCTCTGAGTTCATTTTTATCCGTAGTTTCAATATCCGGCAGAATATCTTCACTGCCTTCTCTGGCCCTTTCTCTCACCAGGTTGATGTAGTAAACTCCATCTGCAGATTTGTTATTCTCATTCAGTGCTTCGGCAGCGATCAGAAGAACTTCGGCATAGCGGATAAGCCTTCTGTTATGTCCCCATTGGCTAATGGTGTTCGCCCCCGGAATCCATACCTTTTGATTATAGCACTCTCGTTGAATGATTTGTCCGTTCTCATCTGTAACCACATCCGGTGTAGTTCCGTCTCCGAGGATGGTAATTCCGTCAATTACTTCGTTCAGGTCAATAATGGTATAGTCGAGCCTGGGATCATTGTTTTCAAAGGAATGGCGCAGGTTTTCAGACGGACAGTTAAAGCCCCAACCTTTGTTAGGAGTGCCTCTTACTCCCTGTGTATTTGCATATTGATTACCAGCCCCGCCTCCACCTTCGATACCGATGGCCCCGATTTCAAATACAGATTCCACACCATGCTCACCAGTCAGACTATTTGCATTTGCAAAGGATGACTCCAGATCGTATTCGTCTGATCTCACCACATCCAGAATCTGCTCTTCTGCTGTTTGGAAGTCATGCTGGTAGAGAGCTGCTTTGGCTCGAAGTGTCTGAGCAGCACCTTTGGAGGCCCTGCCTTCATCTTCCATTCCATAAGTGCTTCTGAGAGGCAGATTTATAATTGCATACTCCAAATCCTCAATAATCAGCGCATAAACCTGGTCAAGCGATGAACGCTCCAATTTGAGTGGGGGATTCGTTGTTGTAACAATTGGCACGCCTCCCCAGGCTCTGACCAGATCAAAATAATAAAGGGCGCGTAAAAAGCGGGCTTCTCCGATATACCGATTCTTAAGGGGGACAGACAGGTCGATTAAGGGCACTTTCTCGATCACTACATTGGCTCGTTTGATCCCTTCGTATAGTGCACTCCACCAGCGATCCAGTCCGTCTTGCGTGGCTGTGAAGGTGAAATCATCATAGGGGTTCAGGGTACTGGCCTGATCGTTGGGATTACTTCCTTTGTGCGAATCATCCGACATAAAATCCAAAATTGGAAAGCCTCCTGAGTGAAAATGCCAGTTTCTAAGCGTGGCATAAACGGCATTTACCGCCAATTGGGCATCGGCAGCAGTGCTTGGAAAAACCTCCTGGGTCAATTCACCCTGTGGATTATTTTGCAGAAAATCCTCACAAGCTGAAAATCCAATCAACAGGAGAAAAATGGCAATATAAATAACTGATTTCTTCATAATGGTCTAAAAACTAAGGTTTAATCCTACAGCATAAACTGCAGTTACCGGGTAAATCCCGTAATCAATTCCATTTGACAACACATCAAAACTTGCAATTTCCGGTGTGTAACCTGTATACTTTGAAAGTGTATACAGGTTGGTGGCTTTCACGTATATCCTGATTTCAGTAAGATTCCATCTCTGAGCAAACCTGACCGGCAGATTATAGGCCAGAATCAGATTGCGAAGCCTAAGGAAGGAGCCGTCCTGGATAAAATGGTCTGAGGGTGTGTAATTGTACCCGCCAAAAGAGGGTCTTGGCTCATCTGTACTGGTACCTTCTCCGGTCCAGCGGCCGAAGACATGCTGTTCAAAATTGTAAGGATCAGGTCTAACCAACTCTTTTCCATTGAATATTTTATTGCCCGCCTGTCCGCTGAGGTCCACAGAGAGGTCAAATCCCTTGTATTTGAGTCCAAAGTTGAATCCAAAAACAAATTTAGGGATGGGCGAACCCAGGTAGGTGCGATCAAGTCCGTTGATCTGTCCATCCTTATTGGTATCAACAAACCTGAGATCTCCTATGCCGGCCTGGGTGCTATGTGGATATACATTTAGTTCCTCTTGATTTTGAAATACTCCGTCTGATTGATATCCGTAATATGCACCGATAGGCAAACCAACCTCACTTAGAGTAACCGGCTGACCATTTGCCAGATAGCCTCCAAGCAGGGTGGAGTCAACTCCGCTGTTGCCACCGATGGATAAGACCTCGTTATGAATGATGGATCCCAGGAATCCGGCGTACCAGGTCAGGTCATTTATTTTTTCTCTCCACTGCAGGTTGAACTCGAATCCGCGATTCAGCACGGAGGCTGCGTTATACCTTACCTTTTGCCCCAACCCGTTGCCAATATGTCCCGGGGTGGATAATTCAACCAGAATGTTATCTGTTACCCGGTTAAAGAAATCAAATTCCCCGGTCAGCCTGTTGTTCAGCAGACCGATTTCCAATCCGATATCGGTTTGAGTAGTGTTTTCCCACCTCAGATCCGGATTTCCGCTTTTGCCGTAAGAAGCAGCCGGAACGGTCAGGTCAGGATTGCCTATTACGGCGAGAATGTCTGATTGTACCCTGGCAAAGCGGTCGAAATAACTGATTTTCTCATTCCCGATGATTCCCCAACTGGCCCTTAACTTCATGGAGGAAATCCATTCTATCGACTGCATGAAAGATTCACGACCCATATTCCATCCGGCAGCTAATGAGGGAAAGTTGGAGTATCTATTTCCCTGGGTGAACTTGGATGATCCGTCGCGGCGGAAAGTAGCCGTAAAGATGTATCGGTCAGCTAAAATATAGTTGGCTCTGAACAGATAGGATATCATGGAGTAATACTGGTTGGGATCAACGCCGTTGGAGATAGACTGAATGGTATTGACGCCATTAACCGGGTCGTAAATATAGGCCGGATTGATGTACCAGAAATCGCTGCCGTCGCGAATCAGGTTCTCCCCGCGCATAGACATTCTCTCTGACCGGGTCTCCTGCATGGTATATCCGCCCATGACCACCAGATTGTGATTCTCTATGGATTTTTGCCAGGTTAGGGTGTTTTCCCATAACCAGGTCAGGTTCTCACTGTTCCCTTTGTAAAGATCGCTAAGCACATTCTGCTGCTGCGAGGCAGAACCATCCGGATTGTAAATGGTATAAGCTGGTGTGAATGATTCCGCCTTGCCATAACCTGCATCAATCCCATAACTGGTTCTGAACGTAAGTGACTCACCAATACCGGCCTCAGCAAAAAGATTACCAACTGCTCGCAGTCCATTGTTAAAATTGTTTGAATTTGCCAGTTCAGCCAGTGGATTACCAACATTATAAACCACCCCAAAAGAACCGTCCGGATAATAAGGTTCAAGTATCGGTTGAGCCCGGTATACCGAGTAGGTGACATTCGGTGCATTTTGCTGCCAATATGGAGCCAGAGTAATATTGTTTCCAACTCTTATATTACTGAAAAGCTTGTAACTATTATTCAGTTTGATGGTATAACGCTGAAAGGAGGATTTATCAATTATTCCATCCTGCGTGAAGACTCCTAAGCCCAGGTAATATTGAGATGCTTTGGTTGATCCCGACAACGAAAACTGAGTGTTTTGCATGGGGGCCGGACTAAAAACGAGGTCCTGCCAATCCGTATTCGGCAATGCGTCTATATTATTATAGGTCCCGGGATTGATTTCATTGGTAATCGTGGCAAATTCACGACCGTCAAGTAGAGCAATCTTTTTAGCGAGGTTCTGGATCCCGAATTCAGTTGAAAGGCTGAACGTGATTTGTTCCTGTCCGATTTTTCCGCTCTTGGTGGTTATTATGATGACTCCGTTGGCTCCCCGTGACCCGTATATAGCTGTTGAAGAAGCGTCTTTCAACACTTCCAACGATTCAATGTCTGCCGAATTAAGAAAGGAGATATTATCCAGTATAACTCCGTCAACCACATAGATCGGCGATGAATTATTAAATGTCCCGACTCCGCGGACCCTCACTACAGGAATGGCTCCTGGTGCTCCGGATGTACTCGAGACCTGCACACCGGCAACTTTTCCTTGTAAGCTTTGCTCGGGACTGATAGAAGTGATTTTACCTAGCTCCAGGGATTTGACCTTGCTAACGGATCCGGTCAGGTCACTTTTTCTTACTGTTCCATAACCAATTACTACCACTTCATCCATTGAAGAGGGTTTGACTTGCAGGATCACATTGATGACCTCTTTTCCTTGCGTACTGATCTCCTGGGGTTGATACCCGACAAAAGAAAAAATCAGCACTGCATTGGGTGAACTGATCTCCATCTGATAGCGGCCGTCAAGGTCTGTAATCGCTCCTTGGGTGGTGCCTTTTACCTGTATACTGGCGAGTGGGAGTGTCTCACCCGTATCGGATGCACTGACTGTTCCGGTAATTAATCGCGACTGTCCCAAAGACCATTGGGTCAGACTTACCAGTAAAGACAGTAGAACAATTTTCAATAGGGTCTTCGAACTCATAACTAATAGGATTTAGATGTTATAGCATCAATTTTTATTCGTCAAGCCATCCTCCTTTAAATCTGGCTTTTCGCAATCCTTCTACGATATATTTGTTTTTGATCATGAGTTCCCATATTAATCCCGACTGATAGTTCTCCAGCTGGATAAGAATGGGGCCCTGGTCAATTCCAAGGTAATCCGGGTTAAACCATCCCTGCCCGGATTGGCCTTTGGTGGCATAACTGAGATTGAAAGCATCTTTGAAACCATATTCCTGATAAAGCTTACTTCCAAATTTGCTTTTCATAGCATAGAGGGTTTCCAGACATTGTTCTGGTGCAAAAGGGATTGAACCACCTGCAGCAGTTGGGGCAATAGTACCGTCATCAATCACTTCACTGGAACTGGCCCCTCTGGCCATATAGGTGAAGTAGCGGACTACTTGATTCTTATATTTTGTGGTCTCATTGGCAGGACCATCAGAGGCGGTCAAACCCCAAATGCTTACTCCATATCCTTCAAAATATTGTGGGTTATCGATGCAATAGGCCCGGTTGGCAAGAGTGGCTCTCCGGCTGTTCTCAAAGTAATCGATGCCTTTATCAGCCATGTAAGGGTCTTGAATTCCCCTGAAGTCAATAAACATCTGGGAATATTGATGTCCGAACAACGGACTGAAGTTTACATGTTCAAAGCCATAAAAATCAGACCATTCGTAGGTCTTACACCATTCATCCCAAGTGTTATTCGGGATGGAATGGGATGGCGAGCCCAATGCAAGAAGGACCAGGATCATTGCTTCATTATATCCTTGCCAAACCGACGAGAGGAATCCTGTTTCCGGATGCCATCCCATGGACAGAAGCGGTTGTTCATTCATGGCCCAGTCCCATTCAACCCGAAGGTACAAGAAATCTGCCAGTTGCCTGATTTGCTCTTCTTGTGGAGACTCCCTGTCGAAATAAGACTGACAGACCAGTATCCCGGCCATTAAAAGACCCGTATCCATAGTTGACAGTTCGACCTGTTTGTAGCGTGACCCTGTTTTATAATTCAAGAAGTGATAATAAAAACCTTTATATCCAGTCATGCCAGTTGGGTCAGGACCCTGAGGCGAAATAGCTAACCAGCTCAACACTTTTGTTACCCTGTCCGCAGCCTCCTCACGCGTAACGTATCCGTTTTCAGCTCCGATAACATATGAAGTGAGTGCGAAACCAGTAGCTGCAATGCTGGTAAACTGCCGTGTTGGGTAGCGATCATAGTTTTGCCAGGTCTGCGTATCAACAATCTCCCAGAAATATTGGAAGGTACGCTGCTTTAGATCCTGAATGAAAGCTTCAGGTACTGTTTGTTGGTTTTGACAAAATAGAGATTCATTTGGCAAGGAAAGAAAGAAAAAAATCACGTAAAAGGGCAAAATTCTAAAGCTGATTCCGCTTTTCCGCCACTTGTACAGTAAGCCAGTTCGTTTCATATTATCAAATTTATGAAATTAAAACCAACTTACGGATTCTTAGGCATGTACATGAATACTACAGTTGGATAAACCAGCATTGCTAACTACTACAATAGCACTACACCAGGGAGGGTTTTTAAAATTTTAGTAAAAATTCAAAAAGATTCTCCTCCGTTGAAAGGCCTAATCTTTTTCTAAGACGGTAGCGTCTAACTTCAACCCCACGGATGGAGATATTCAGCAGTTTGGCGATTTGTTTGGATGAAATATTGAGCAGCAGGTAAGCGCAGATTTTTAGATCGCTTTGCGTCATCTGGGGGTAGGTCGTTTTAAGACGCTTTAGAAAATCATGGTGCGTATTTTCAAAATGGGTTTCAAACTTTTGCCAGTCATCAGCAGAAGATATTTGCTCTTCAATCATTTTTACTATTTTCGACTCGGCCGGTGTGGAAATGAATAGTCCGGTACCGGTTTGATGACGGACCAGCTCCCGTTTGATATTATTAAGTTGTTCATTTTTCCTGATAATTCCCATGGCATAATCCGCCAGTTGCATGTTTTTAACCTTCAACTCCTTCTGAAGGTTTTCATTTTTATACCGAATCAACTCTTTTTCTGCTTCCAGCTGTTCCTGCCTGCGTTTCCGTTCAATTTCTTCCTCAATCTTTTGTTTATGAGACTTTAATCTTCGCAAAAAAAGAATTCTAAGAAGTATCAATACCGATACGAAAATAAGCCCGTAAAGGGACAAGACTTCAGCAGACAGGTACCAGGGAGGCTTTATTTTAAAGGGGTATTGTATGGTCGAATCGGGATGAACAAAAAGGTTTTTAGCCGAAACTTCCAGAACATAATCTCCGGCAGGAAGACGGCTGAAACTGGTTTCAGATCGGCTGCTCCATTCCGTCCACTGATCTGAAAGTCCTGGTAGTCTCCATCGGTATAGCGGATTCTTGTAGCCATTATTCGAGGTAAAGGTGAAAGACACATTTCGATAGCTGTACGGAATTTTATCAATGCTGTCCGTCCGCGGGGGCAAGGGTAGATAACAGCCTTCACCGCTTTTGTTACTAATCTTTATCCCTGTTAGCCTGCTCGGTTCCTGTGTTGGAAAATTATCCATAATAATCGGGTCGAACAATGCAAAGCCGTCTTCTAATCCAATCAGTTCTTTGTTGTTGCCTATAGGAAAGATCCCTGGGAAAGTCTTGTTCAGATAAAGTCCGTAAAGGGATAGATCAAATTCAAATTCAACATGTCTTTGCGTTCCATCAATACTAGTCATGGCAATTCCGTTCTGATTGACAAACCAGTAGCGTTGGTTTTTAGCCGGAATTATTTGTTGAGGACTTTGATGTCCGCCTATTTGATCATTCAGCCAGGCATGAGGGACTATGCTGTCTTGCATGTCGTCATACACGAAAATGGTTTTCCCATTCAGAAATACCACACGGTTTTCAATTTCAGCCACTCTGATCCGCTGATCCGGATTAATCCCCTGTTCCTTACCAAAAAATCTTATTTCATCAATACTATTCAGATCCTGACTGAGCTTTAATCTGAAAAGTCCTCGAGTGGCATGTCCTCCCCAAATATACCCCAGGTGGTCAATTTCAAAACTAGTAATGGGTTCAAAAAAACCGTCCACCGAATGGTGATAACTAAATTGCTTGTTCCGGATGGTATAAAACACCAGGGAGCTATAGGAGCTTTGCAGCCACAGAGGCATTTCAGAATTCGGATACTGCCGGATATGGAATCCTCCGCGGTTTTCGGATATTGTTTTTACTCCATTTTTACTGATAATTGAAGTGCCATTATTGTGCCCGCAAATAATTTGTCCGTTTATTATTTGGAGGTCCCAAATTTGCCCGGTCAGATTATCCACCGGTTGCGGGTCATTATATCCCCGTAAGGGATCGTAAGTATAGCGATATAAGCCCTGGTTTGTACCAACCAGAAGGCTGTTTCCCTCATTGACAGCGGCATAAACTGCTCCCATTTGGTAAGACGGGTCGATATACAGGTCGAGCAGGGTGCCTGTATTGATCAGGTCGATTCCCCGGTCAAGGGATGTCCAGATATTCCCGCGTTTATCAGCGCATATTCCAAGTATAGTATTGTTTTGCAAGAAGTTAGATGCATTTAAATGAGTGACTAGTTCAGCTTGCGGGTTCATAATAAACAATCCCTTATCTATGGTTCCGATGATAATCCTATCCTGATCGGCCAGACCGTTGTTAAACTCCCAGGGGTACATTGCAGAAACAGCCTGACCGCTTAAAGGGGCAAAAGTTGTTTCGTCCCAGATGTAAAGACCTTGACCGTTCACGGCTACAAGGAAGTCGTGCTCACCGAATGGCAAGATCACTTTAATTTCATCTGATGCGAATTGTTCGGATCCCGGCATAAAAGTGAATGAATTGCCTTTAACTTCAAACAATCCTTTTCCTACCAAATGAACAAACAGGCGGTTTCGGGCCTTTAACAGCAACACCATGGATGCTTCGGGCCTCACCATTTCAATCGTTGAACCATCATAGATCAGCAGGCTGGAGAATGACTGAAAATAGTATTTCCCATCGTGAACAACAATCCTCCAGATTTCATCATTATGGAGTTTATCCTGAGGAAGGAGCTGGTCGCTTAAGGAGTGGTATTCGAGTAAACCACTAGACATCCTTTTCCAGTATCCAAATTCTTCAAATGATCCCACATAAATATTCTCGCTGGCCCCGGCCAGAACAGACCGTACAATCCCTTTTGCCGGCATCTGGTAGAGCCGCCAGTTTGACCCGTCAAACTCCAATAGTCCAAGGTCATTTCCAAAAAAAATGGTGCCATCTGTGGCAGTTGAAACAGACCAGTTCTGATTATCACCCCCATAAACCTGCTTGTCGAAATGGATAACAAAGGGATGTTTAACGGATTGAGCAGGCAAGAACCCGGAGGAAATGCAGATCAGGACGATAGTAAAGAAGAATTGTGAAATTCGCATGATTCCGGTTTATGAATAATTTCCTCAATTTACTCAAAATAAGAAAAGGAAGTTCATTTTTATAGACCGGTGTATTGTATGATACCCCTTGGTATTCATTTTTCAGATCCAGACAAACCAGTAAACCAGTGGTGTTCATTATATAGATTTTCCCACTTACCATGCTTTTTTCAGCTCGGCCTGCCATTCAGCAGGCATTTGAAAACCGCTTACTACCCCCTCATGGTTTGGATCTCTCCATCCGGGCCAGTCATTTTTGGGATGTAGGAATGGGTAATGCCAATACCCTCTTTGAGTTTTGTATTATGAACAGCATAAGTTTCAATAAGGTTTCTGGATTGTTGGTCCTCCCCTAGGTAGCGAGATTTTTTCTTGGCAGCTGTAAGAAAGATTGTCCCTTGCCTAAGCTGATATTCAGCTTGACGAATGTTATGCATGATTTGAAACAAATGATCATTAATGTTATTGCTACCTGTGCATTGTCTGGAATGCGTTTATTTCCATCAGAAAATGAATGATTCTTTGTGATGAAATAGAGGAGATTTGCTGCCTTCTCTTCAATACTTGGATAAAGTTCCTTGCCTCCAAAGGTCTGGTAAATAGTAGCTGATATTCTTAAAACAAAACCAGATCACCACCTCGGACCATATGCCAACGAAGATGTAGCCTGGACATACACAAAGATTGGATATTATAAGAAGGCGCTGAAAATAATTGAAACCCTTCTATCTGAGCCTGGTCCCCTCACCACAACACTCCTTGAACTGGATCCGAAATGGGCACCTCTAAGAAGAGAACCAGAGTATAAGGCCTTGATTGAGAGGTTTACGATAAAATGATGGAATTTCCATGTCTTATGATAATGTTATACCTTTACTAATCGAGGAGGGCTTTTGCACTGCAAATGATAAAAGACCATTTGTTATAACCAAATTGTAGGCAGTAATTCTTGACTAAAAGGCGACCTAATCATATTAAAATGACAATCTCATATGTTGCACAATTACTGTTTTTGGTGAGGCGTACTATTAATGATTAAGTACAGAAAGGGGTAAAATTACACCTTTCATAATTCTTTAATTTGTGGATAAATCTGGCCTTAACCTGGCCCCAACAAAAAAGGCCAGACTCTCAGCTGACCTTTATTTTTCCACACCCACACTTCTTAACACACTCACATTCAAACAGTGGTGGCTTGTGGGCGGCCTTCGTGGGCCCACCAGGTCCACGGTCATTTTATAAGTAACAGTATATGAGGACATAAGAAAATGGAGATTGAAAAATAGTATGAAAAAAGGTGGAAAATGTTTTACTATAAAACAATCTGATATATTCTCTTAATAGTTATCTTTTGGCAAGTAATTTGAGTAAGGGTTCGTTTCCTTATAGGAGAAGCGAATTGAATGCATCGATACTCAAGCCAGACTTATATAAATCATCATGTGTTGTAATATATTTTCAGGAAATTACAGCTGTTTTCTTATTTCTATTCCTTTAGCTGTTAAACGGTATTTCTGGGTTGGACTTTTGGGAGAATCGGGTTGTGTCATTTCAATAAATCCCATATCCATTGCAGGCTGTAAGTAATCGTATAAAAATGTTGGTCGATGTTTAAGGTTTAATTTATCCATCAAAATTTTTATACTCATCCTATCGTCTAAAGATTTTAGTAATCGTTTTACTTGTTCGGTTACTTGTTCGGTTACTTGTTCGGAGGCATTAACATACCCTTCTTCAAGTGGGAAACAAATTTCTAAAAAGTTATCACTAATTTTAAAAATATCTTTATTGTAAACACTTAATATTCGATGTATTCCTGAACCAAGTTGTTCAACCAGTTCGAGGTCGCGAAATACACGCATAAGTTCCCGGTTTCGAGGCATAGAACGACCTACAAAAAACTCATCTTCGCTTAATCCCTGCACTAAGCCACCATAAGAAGTGATACTCAAACGGTCGGCATAAATC
>JAUVKA010000152.1 GCA_030592205.1 Bacteroidota bacterium
AGCTGGCTGGTACTCCCCCGGCTATTGAAGAAGATATCAGCAAAGGATTTGTTAAACAGGCGAGGTATCTTACCGGAGGCCTGGTGGATCATTTACTGGGGATGTCATATTGGAAGGATCCTGTTGATCCCGAGATTCACAAAATCGCCGTCAAAACCGGACTGATAAATACCAAAGAGTGACGAGTGACGAGTAACGAGTGACAAAAATAAGTGACGAAGGGTTACTGAAAAAATAGTAAATGGTTAATTGTAAATTAAAAATTATGAAAATACTTAAATCCATTATTTACAGCTTGTTAATGGCAATAATTTTGGCCAGTTGCACTAGTCCCAAGCTGCCTTACACTGTTGCCGACGGATACATGTTTATTCAGAATGAGGAGCGCAGGAACGACTCAACCGAATGGGAGTTAGTATGGGAGGATGAATTTGATCAACATGAATTGGATACAACACATTGGACCCGAATTGGCCTTTTCACATCCCCTCAGTGGAAGTTACCTGTTGAAAAATGGCAGGAGCACCTGGGGTGCTTCAGGTATATAACTGCAACAGATGATCGTGTTGTTCAGTTCGATGAGGACAACATCTATTTAAAAGGAATAGTTAATCCTGATACGCTCAGCGGTGATCCCCGACCATACTTAACTGGTGGTATTTACACCTGGGATAAATTCGCTTTTCAATATGGAAGAATTGAAATTAAAGCGAAACTTGACCCCGCTTACGGTGCCTGGCCGGCTATCTGGATGTTATCAGAAAATAAAATATATCCCGATCAGCATAATGGTGAGATGGATATTATGGAACGACTAAATCATGATGAATTTGTATATCAAACAAACCATAATCATTGGACACTCACAATTAAGCAAGAAGAACCTGAAAGATATACAACAGCAAAAATTAATACGGATGATTATAATATTTATAGTGTAAGCTGGTATCCTGATAAACTTGTATATGCGGTAAATGGTGTAGAATCAATAACCTACCCTAAAGTACCTGGAGCAGGAACATTTCAATGGCCGTATGACCAGCCCTTTTATCTATTTTTGGATCAGCAATTAGAAGGCAGCTGGCCAGGGAAAATTACTAAGCCGGAAGAATTACCAATCAATATGACGGTGGATTGGGTGCGGCTCTATCAATAATAAATTGTTAATTGTTAATTGTAAATTGTAAATGAAACTGTAAAGAGAGTGTCATCCCGGGCTTTGACCCGGGAACCCATTGCGAAATATAAATACTTAATAAAAAACTATGAAACAAATTCTCACAATTATTTTGCTAACTGCTCTTGTTAGCCAAAATGCTTTCTCTCAAAAGAAAATCTGGAACGAAACTGAAGCTGAAAAAACAGAACGCCTTGAATGGTGGACAGATGCCCGTTTCGGAATGTTTATTCACTGGGGACTATATGCCCAGGCAGCTCGCCATGAGTGGGTTAAGAAGACTGAACGTATAACAAATGAGAATTACGAGAAGTATTTCGAGTTGTTTAATCCTGATCTTTTTAATCCAACAGAATGGGCAAAAAAAGCCAAGGCAGCAGGCATGAAATATGCAGTGATAACAACAAAGCATCACGAAGGCTTTTGCATGTTTGAATCAAAGCAGACGGATTATGATATAATGAGCACCCCTTATGGTCAGGATATTATAAAAAAATGGGTTGATGCTTTCCGGGCAGAAGGTCTCGGAATAGGATTCTACTATTCTCTGATCGACTGGCACCATCCGGAATACACTATTGACAGGGTTCACCCTCAGAGTGCCCGCACACAGGAGGAGTATGATGAATTGAATAAAGGCCGCGACATGAGTATCTATCGCGACTATCTAAAGAAACAGGTCAGGGAGATTCTAACAAATTATGGACAAATTGATATCCTATGGATGGATTATTCTTTTCCTGGAAAGTTTGGGAAAGACCACAATGACTGGGGATCTGAGGAACTTGTAAAAATGGTTCGCGAGTTACAACCCGGAATTTTATTGAACGACAGAGCTGATTTGAAAGATTATTGGGGAGGTTGGGATTTCACAACTCCTGAGCAATTTAAGGTTAAAAGCTGGCCGGAAGAAAATGGCATAAAAATCCCTTGGGAAACCTGTCAGACTTTCTCAGGCTCATGGGGTTATTACCGTGATGAGCTCACATGGAAGAATAATAAGCAATTACTGGTTTTGCTCATCGAATCAGTCAGCAAAGGAGGAAACCTTCTTCTTAATGTAGGGCCAACAGCCAGGGGAACTTTTGATCACCGGGCCGATAAAGCCCTGAGCGATATGGGTGAATGGATGGATGCTAACAGTCGCTCTATTTATGGTTGCACACAGGCTCCTGAGGAATTCACAGTCCCTGACAACACCATATTAACCTATAATCCTGAAACAAACAGACTTTATATCCACCTGCTTGATTACCCTTTGCAAAACTTTTTACTTGAAGGTTATAAGGATAAGATTAAGTATGCTCAATTCCTACATGATGCTTCAGAAATAAAGATATCACAACCTCATGGTTACTGGATTAAGCAGGAAACAAATCCGAACGACGTAAACCTGTCATTACCGGTTAACAAACCAAACGTCGAAATACCGGTTATCGAAGTGTTTTTGAAATAAATCATGTAGAGACAGGCCTTGTGCCTGTCCTTGATGGAAATGATATAATGATCGATATGAAGACAAAAACATTATTCACCTTAATAATATCCATATTCATTGTCCAGGGCCTTCAAGCCCAAGCCCAATCCGAATTCCAAATCTCCCGCATCTCCCCTATTCCTACTGAAATAGCGGGAGTTGATGAATTGAAAATGAATCTTGATGGGACCTGGAAATTTAATCCGGTTTTTGAACAGGGATTCGAGAATTTGAAAGAAGCCGGAACCTGGTCTGATATTGATGTCCCCGGGGAGTGGTCGATGCAAGGATTCCATGTTGATTCAGCTCAAGCTGCAGGATATTTCCATACCTTCAGAGTTCCTGCTGACTGGAAAGGTAATCGTATCAAGATACGTTTTAATGCAGTTTATAGTGAATCTGTCGTTTATGTAAACGGAGTTGAAGCGGGCTCCCACCTGGGAGGATTCACAGCTTTTGAGTTGGATATTACGGATCTCGTAAAGTTTAAAAAGGAGAATACACTTGTTCTGTCAGTTACAAACGAATCCCTGACTGATTCATTAGCAAGTGGATCAAGATATGCCTGTCATCCACTGGGAGGAATACCCAGGTCTGTTTCCATTTTTGCACTTCCTCAGGTTAACATCAGTTCCCTTGCTATTCAAACTGAATTCGACAATAATTTTGAAAACGCGACTCTTAAAGCCAGTATTGGCCTGGCTAACGATGGTGCAAATGATATTGAAGGATTTGAAATTCTATTTGAATTATACCCATGGAAAAGCATGGAGAAAATAGAATTAGATAACAATAAGATCAAGATTCCTGTAATTGAGGCAGGTAAGGAGATCAATATAACTTACTTACCACCTGTGACAAAACCAAAAAAATGGGATTGTGAAAACCCAAATCTTTATAAACTCAGATGTAAATTATATAAAGATGGAAAGCTAATTGAAAGTATCGATCAGCGCTTTGGATTCAGAGAAGTGGAAGTCAAGGGTAATCAACTGTTTGTCAATGGTATGCCTGTAAAATTGAGGGGTGTTAACAGACATGAAGTTTATCCTATAACAGGTCGGTCTGTGCCTGCTGAGATGTACAAAAAGGATATTGAGTTGTTCAGGGAGGGAAATGTAAATCATATCAGAACCTGTCACTATCCTCCCGATGAGGCACTTATGGAGGCGGCCGATGAATTGGGAATGTTCATAGAATGCGAAGGACCATTCTGCTGGTCGCATGAAACCAAGGCTGATTCGGTGAGAATTAGAGAGGCCATCACGAGCCAGAATCTGGAAATGATAGTTTTATACCGTAATCATCCCAGTATCATTTTCTGGTCGATTGCAAATGAATCTATTTGGGATAACAATTATGATTTTGCCGGAAAAGCAATGGCTGCTCTGGATCCAAGCCGTCCAATTACATTCAATTATTTTCCCTGGGGATGGGTGAAAAACCAACAGAAAGATGAAGAAGTTTGTGCTATCGGTTCCGATCATTACCCAAGTCCAAAAGGTCCCGGGAAGTATGCTGATTATCACAGACCTATCAGTTTTGGTGAGTTTGTTCATCTTAATGCATACAACCGCTACGAACTGGCTACTGATGTTGCCCTGCGCGACAAATGGGGTATTTATCTGCATGATATGTGGGAAGATATGTACAAGGCACAAGGAGTTGCCGGGGGATCAATCTGGGCAGGTATTGATGATACTTTTTACTGGGATTTTGTTAATGATGATGGCAGTATTGAGGAGCGTACTGTTGGATATGGTACCTGGGGTCCAATCGATGGATGGCGCCGGAAAAAACCCGAATGGTGGGGAATGAAAAAGACTTATTCACCTATTCGTATTAATGAAGTTGAAACTGAAAATGGCCAAATCATTTTAAACCTTGAAAACAGACAGGATTTCTCCAATTTAAGTCGTTTGAAGATCAAATGGAAATTTGGCGAGGAATATGGATTGACAAGTGTCAGCATTGGACCTAAGAAAAGTGGTCAGCTAATAATTGAACCGAAATCCAGTATGTCATCTGGAAAGCTGGAAGTAATTTTTGAAGATCCCAGGGGATTTATTGTTGACTCTTTTCTGTTAAATGTAGGTATTGAGATAAAACATTATGACATTCCTTTCCTGGAAAAGAATACAATTAAAGTTCAGGAAGATGAACTGTTTCTAAGCATTATTTCAAACGAAAAAGAATACAAAATCAACAAGAGTACGGGATTAATTAACTGTGATGTATTCAAGGGCCCATATCTGATGATATTACCAATGAATAATGGAGGTGATACTCAGATGCATGGCCCTACCAAGTATTACGAGCCCTACAATCCAACATGCACAGAATGGAAGTTAGAGAAAATCGAAACGGCAATTATTGATGGAATCCGTGTGGTAAGTGTTTATGGAATGTATAAAGAAGCGGGAGGAAGTTTTCTATACAAATTTAACGCGGATGGGAGTATTACAATTGATTACGATTTTGAATGCAAGGAAGAAATCAACCCAAGACAAATGGGACTCGTATTTAAACTCCCAAAATCCTACGAAATCCTATACTGGAAGAGAAAAGGTTTTTGGAGCACCTATCCTGATTGGCATATTGCCCGTCTTGAGGGGACGGCAAAAGCCAGCGAGGGCTTTGAGGCTACACCGCTTGGTCCAAGAACAAGACCTGAGCATGAATGGAGGCACGACAGGACCTCAATCGGCAGTAATGACTTTGCCTCGACAAAACATAATATTTTCAGGGTATCTTTGAGTGATCAATCAGGAAAAGGAATGATGGTAAAAAGTAGTGGCAAGCTACACTCAAGAAGCTGGATCGAAGGAAACAAAATACGTTGGTTATTAGCAAATTACTCCAACGGTGGCAGCGAACGCTTCCTTCGACCACATGCTGCAAAAGACGATATCTATCTTAAACCCGGAGATGAGGTGAAGGGACGAGTTAGATTAATTATGAATTATGAATTATGAGTTATGAATTATGAATTGAAAATTATGAAAAAGACTATTTTAATTGGCGTAGCTTTACTTCTAGCAGGTTTAGCAAACTCTTATTCTCAAGAGAATACAAACCAGAATGTTTTCAGACAGTTAACTGAAGAGTTGCCAAGTCCCAACATGTACAGAACAATTAGCGGGCGCCCCGGGCCCGAATATTTCCAGCAACAAGTTGACTATGTGATGGATATCGTTCTCGATGAAAAAGAGAAGATTATTTCAGGAATAGAAACCATAACATATCATAACAATTCTCCTGAAACTATGACTTACCTCTGGCTTCAGTTAGATCAAAATATCCGGGAACAAAATTCTTTTCGCAGCAAAACAGCTACTTCAAAAATGAATAATCAAGCGCATATTTCTACAATCATGCGCATGACTAATAGTTTTGATGGCGGTTTTATTATCGAATCGATTACAGATGCAAGCGGTAACAGCATTGAAACGGTAAAGAACCACACCATTTTGAAAGTTGTGTTGAAAAAACCACTGCCTCCCGGTAAAACAACTAAATTGAATATAAAATGGCATTATAATCTCAATAACCTAAAGAAGTATAGGGGCCGGTCGGGATATGAACCTTTTGAAGGCCTGGACGCAAGTATCTATGCTATTGCTCAATTCTATCCGCGACTTTGTGTTTATAATGATTACGGATGGCAGATCAAGCAGTTTGTTAGTGCTGAATTTGCTTTAGAGTTTGGCAATTTTGATGTCACAATTACTACTGCTGCAGATCACATTGTTGCAGCAACCGGAGAGTTACAGAATGGCAAAGATGTTTTATCATCAGAAATGCTACAAAGACTTGAGCAGGCAAGAAAATCAGATAAACCGGTTTTTATTGTTACCGAGGATGAAGCCATAGAAAATGAAAAAGCAGGCACTGACAAAACAAAAAAATGGCATTTTAAAGCAAATAATGTTCGTGATTTTGCTTTTGCCAGCTCTCGTAAATTTATTTGGGATGCAATGAGTGTTCCATTTAAAAATAACAATGTGCTTGCCATGTCATTTTATCCTAAAGAGTGTAATCCTCTCTGGAGCCAATTTTCAACTAAAACAATTGCACACACACTAAAAACGTACTCCAATTATACATTTGATTATCCCTACCCTATTGCGCAATCAATTGATGCCAGTATGGGAATGGAATATCCCATGATTGCTTTTAATGGAGGAAGAGCAAATGCTGATGGGAGTTATAGCAAGGGAACAAGAAATCGGGTGATTGGTGTTGTAAGGCATGAGGTTGGTCATAACTATTTCCCGATGATTGTAAACTCTGATGAGAGACAGTGGCAGTGGATGGATGAGGGTTTTAATACTTTCTTACAGGGAGTGGCTGAGCGTGAATGGGATCTGGATCAAACCTGGTCAGGTATGCCAACTGAAATGATTGGATATATGGATGATGACAAAAGCACTTTGTCTCCAATCATGACAAATGGGGATGCTTTACTTCAAGGCGGTATGAACAGTTATCGTAAACCTGCTGTGGGACTGACTATCTTGCGTGAAACAATTCTAGGCCGAGAACTTTTCGACCAGGCCTTTAAAGAATATTCCCGGGCATGGATGTTCAAACATCCTCAGCCTGCTGATTTCTTCCGTATTATGGAAGATGCTTCCAGTGTTGATCTCGATTGGTTCTGGCGCGGTTGGTATTTCTCAACAGAGCATGTAGATATGGCTATTGAAAATGTAAAAGTGTACCAGGCTATTTTTGATGAAGAATCAGCCTTAAAATCAGCCGAGTATAAAAGTAAAAACCTTAGGCCACATATAGCCACTATTAGAGATAAAGATCTCTTTGTTAGCGAAATAGATCGTGACATTTCTCTGCGTGACAAATATAATGATCCACAGCCGCTAGTCTCTGAAATAGAATTAAATAATCTTGATGCACTGGCTGAGAAACTAACTGCTGATGAGATGAAACAACTCAAAACCGGACAACTTTTCTATGAAATCAGCTTTAAGGCTCTTGGGGGTATGATTATGCCTTTGATTATTGAATTTGAATTCGAAGATGGCACCGTGGATGAAGTAAGAATCCCGGCTGAGATATGGATGAAAAATCATCAAGAGGTGAGCAAGGTCTTTATTTACGACAAAGAAGTGAAAAGCATTACCCTTGATCCGCATTTGGAAACTGCTGATGTTAATACCAATAATAATCATTGGCCCCGAAAAACTGAAAGAATATTTTTCAATATTCGGAAATAGACCTTAAACAATATCTTTGTTAAAAACTTTTAACTTCATTTCCATGCAAAACAGACGCGACTTTTTAAAAAAGACATCTTTACTCTTAGCAGGCAGCCTTGTAGCACCTTATATTTTTTCTAATCCTATGAATCTGATGCCGGCCGGAAAGAATATTGGTTTACAGCTTTATTCATTGAGAGCTATGGTGAATAAGGAAGGCATTCAGGCTGTCCTGGAGGCAGTGGCAGCCATCGGGTACAAAAACCTGGAGACTGCAGGATACAACGATGGTAAAGTCTATGGCTTAGCTCCGGCTGATTTTAAGAAGCGGGTCAACGACCTGGGAATGGAGGTTACCAGTGCACATCTCGGACAATCCTATTCCAAAGCAAAGGACGCTGAAGTTATGGCCTGGTGGGATAAAGCCATCGAAGCCCACCACGAAATGGGCGCCAGCTATATGGTTCAACCATCTATGGGTGTCAACAAAAATAGCCCATTAGATGACTTGCAGATGTACTGCGATTATTTCAGCAAAGTTGGATCCCGGACGGCTGAAGCTAATATTGCTTTCGGATTTCACAATCATGCCGGCGAATTCAAGAAAATAGGCGATCATGTTATTTATGATTATATGCTTGAGCATACCGACAAAGCTGTCGTAGTATTTGAACTGGATGTTTATTGGTGTCAGGTGG
>JAUVKA010000343.1 GCA_030592205.1 Bacteroidota bacterium
AGGGGTGCGGTCAGAAGAAAATATCATATATGAATCATCCAATGAAATGGCAGGGTGCATATAGCGGGAAGGATCACCGGTAAATGATAGCTGGTTATGCCTTGAGCCCTCGCCATTGATAATCGACATCTCAAAAATCTTCTCCACGTTCCGTCTCCCTGATAATCCCACCTTTTTGGTAAAATAAACGGTTCGGTAATCTCTGGTAAACGACATGCCAGCAGGCGAATAGGGAAAATCATCATTGATAAACAAAGGCCTGCTGCTTTCAATAGCGATGTATTCAAGAGGCACAAAATAGGTTTTGATCACTCCGAATGTGATGTGATCGGGAATCATGTTCTGGTGGTACTTGGTATTGGACAGGAATACCATACCATTCATGAAAAATGTAACATCGTTATCCGGACCGTGAATCTTCAGATCCACCGTATCTATCACCAGCAATTCCTTCACCCGGACCGAATCCTCATCATCCATGTTCGGAGCCGGGGATCCATGCAAGTATATAGGCAGAAGACCAGTTGCAATGAAAAGGTAGAGAACTAGATTTATATGTGAGGTGATCCGATTCATTTCTTCAAACTATTACCAGTGCCTGTATTGTAAAAATGTATGTCCCCTTTTACCCAGGTTCACCCCCAGGGAAACTTCAAAAATAATATTATCATCATTCAGGAATCCCGAGCTGGGAAATTCAAGGAAAACACCTGTGTAAAAACGGGGAAACTGATACTGGAAAAAAAGTGCAAAGACGTCAAATGATTTCACATAAGTTCCAATATAGAAATTTTGCAGGTAGAGCTTCAGGTAGGGGACAAGGTGTTTATGAGTTTCTGATATGGTTGAATCATTCAGGGAAATCAAGAGGGAGGGCTCAAGAACGATTGAATTACTTCGGTTTAACAGGAACTTATACCCTCCGTAAAAATGATACTCCCGGGAAACATACGCATCGGATTCTACAGGGACTTCATCGCTGGCACTTGTGCCAAATAAAGAGGTAACAGAAAGACCTGCGAATGCAGTTGGCCCATAATAATATACTCCGACGTCCATATTGGGATTGAAGATGCTGACCGATGTATCTGACACCGATTCATGTTCTTTTTTCGGAATATTTAAAAATCCTTTCAGAGAGGAGCCTACGGATATATTGTGAATATTGGCATCATCGAGGGCAATGTGATAGGATCCCGCGAATGCCAGCCCTGTATTCCAGGAACGGTCCAGTTGTTCCTGGAAAGCGTAAGCTCCGAATCCAAAATTGGAGAATATGCCATTGGAACTATTCAGTCGCTTGTGAAAGTTTATTATCTGACTATCAGGATTCTTAAGGACCTTAGAGGTAAGGCTTATATTCGTAAAATCCTTGCTGCCTACAAATGCGGGATTTAACGCCATGGGATTATAGACGGGAATTGACAATGGTGTTGAAGGGACATCCTGGGCTCCCACAAGAAGGGTGAGGATGAGTCCAACCAGAGTTAAAACAGATTTCCCGACTATTGTTCTAAACCACATAATAAGCGTTCTGCATATAACTTTAACGGAATGACAAGGTACCATTTTTTGAGAAATGGTACAATTCAAGGAAATGAGATCAACTTCTTTTACATAATTGCTTCAATAGATTTTTAAAAATGAAATAGTGAAACGGTAAAAAATTATACCAATACAGGAATCCGGGGAGTCCTTCAGGCTTAAAATATGCAATTACCCGGAGCCTGTTCTCCTGACCTTCATTTTCGATGTTAAATTCCAGCCAGGCCTTACCCGGAAGTCTCATTTCTGCCCGCAGAAGAAGCTTTTGATCCTGAATCAGTTCTTCAACCCTCCAGAAATCAAGAACATCGTTCACACGAAGGGAGGTGGCACTTCTTCTTCCTCTTGATGTTCCCACCCCCATAAAAATCCTGTCGATCATACCCCGCAAACGCCACATCCAGTTGTTCTGGAACCAACCGTTTTTGCCACCAATCTGGCAGTATGAACGGAATAGTGCCCCGGCATCTTTTCCTGTTGTCAGGGAATAGCTGCTAATAAACTTTGGTGGATCATTCAATTCCGCAAGTTTTATTGCCAGTTCATGTGCAGGGGGATAGGCATCTGACCACCTGGTTGCAATCTTGTCATGTTCCTCGCGGGAGAGGGCTCTCAACAATGCTACCTTGAATCGAATAGGTTGGAATTCGATGTGTTTTTTAATCTCAAACTCCTTAACAACTACATCATTTTTAACCCCTTCCATCAGGCAGGATACTACCTGGGCCGGGACCGGTGTGATAAGACTGATGATATAACTGTATAGGTTTATCCCAGAAAATGGAGACGGTATAAACGGGCGATATTTTCTCAGTAACCTGGCAAATATTTTTATCATATCCTTGTAGCTCAGCACATCAGATCCTCCAATATCAAAGGCCTTGCCAGTTGTTTCGCTATTTTCGAGTACACCTACAAGGTATTTGATGACGTCCCTGATGCTGATAGGTTGACAGAGTGTATTTGCCCATGGTGGAATAATGTACAGGGGGGCATTTCGAACTATATTCTCAAGAATTTCAAAGGAAGCACTCCCCGAACCTATGATGATGGCTGCCTGAAGAATGGTGGTGGGGACTTTACCCTGTTCGAGTATTTTTGCTACGTTGATCCTGCTTCTCAGGTGATCGGACAACCTTGTTTCAACGTTTCCAAGAGCCCCAAGATAAATGATGCGTTTAAGATTTTGTTCCTCTGCAATATACCTGAAATTAGTTACAGCTTGCAGGTCAGACTGTTCAAACTCCTTTTTCCCCAGTAACAAAGAGTGGATCAGGTAATAGGCAACAGAAACACCTTTCAGGGCCTTTTTAAGTTCGGAGACCTTCAATGCATCTGCCACAATAATTTTTGCATCAGGCCATCTCTCTTCATATTCAAGGAAATAACTGCGGACCATCACCCTTACGTTGTATCCGCGACCAATAAGTTCCGGAACAAGACGACCTCCAATGTATCTTGTTGCCCCTGAAACCAGTACAATACCGATTTCAGGGTTCGGAACAGAAGGAAGATCTTTACAAAAAGACTCCTGGCTATACCAGTCCATTTTGTTTATCTATTGCATTTCAATATCTGCAATTTTATTGAGAAGGTTGGGGGATGAGTTCTGAAACTATGAATTGCGCTTCCTGGTAAAAATCTCCGCTGGAAATCCGCTTGTCATTGGAAGCATCTCCATCATTGCTAATATCTGCATATGCATTTATGGTCCCTGCTGCGATCACAATGAATCGCTCGTGCGAGGTGGTATCGGCAGTAACGGTATACACCTGCGACTGTCCCTCACCGCTGAAAGCACTAACATCAATAATATTTCCGGTAGTTGTGTTGTAGACAGCCAGTTCGCCAAAAAATTCATAATAGGTTGGGATATTGCCTGCAACTAGGATCTGGGAATTTACATTGATCAGGGCTGTGGCGAATAACTTCTGATCTTTAATATGGGCGCTGATCTCAACACTGGGATTAATCTGAATGATAGGCTCTTCTTCAAGATTAATGCAGCTCACCATCATAAGCAGGAAAAGGACCGATATTGTATATATAAGTTTCATATGAGTGTTCTAAGAAATGCTAAAAGTATGAATTCACTTTTATAAATACAAAACCCATCCCTGAGCAATGAAAGCAAAAGCAAGATAAGAGGATGAATTTTACATCTGGAGCTGTATCTTTTTCTTTGGGTAATTCTTGTACTGGATCAATAATCCTAGACAACCTACATTCTCTTTGATTTCTTCTTCCGATGAACCCCTTGCAAGAACATCCACCTTGATGATGAGTGACTTGGTAACATCAAATCCCAGGCCAAGTGATTCAAGGTATTTGTCTTCCTCATTGTCGTAAAGAACCTGTTTGGTTTGCTGATCGATTAAAATAAAATGCACCGGATACATTTTTTTATGTGTACAGAATGAAAGGATGTAATCCTTTTGTCCGTAAAAAACCATATTTAGTTCAATTGTATCCAAAGGACTCATAGAGACGGATTTAGACTGACTGTAGATCTTGTAACTCCTTTCCAGATCATACCTGCAGTCACCCTCAGTATGGTGGTATTCACAATCCTGAGAATGAACATTTACCGAAATTGATAAAATTACTATTGCGAGAATCTGTATATGACGGATATGCTTCATGCTGATCAATTATAACGATTAACCTTCAACGATTTTCATTCTCAATTCAATCACCGCTGCCTTCAGGTTCTCAAACTCATCCTTTGTAAGGCCTGGCTGACTTTCACTCCCGCTGCCTCCGATGACGAGCTTTTTCGGCTGATTCTCTTCGGTGTCGCGGGTTGCCTTGATTGAAACCTCTCCGGATCCTGGATTAATTCCATCGTAGATCTTTTTGATCTTTTTCAGATCCTCTATGGTCGAAGTCACAAGTGGATCGTCTTTTTTCACGTTTTCTGCAAACATCATGAAATTATCAATGGTGTATTTCTGGTCGGCCAGGTGCTGAAGAAGTTGATCCGCGTGTTCATAATCATCGATCAGATTTACAGCCAGGAACAGGCTTTCAGCAAAGGCTCCGGCTGAGAGCATGACCACGGTATTCGATCTCTCATTCCTTTCGCAGAATGCGAGAACGTTCATAAAGGCTTCATTGGAAATATTATAAAGGGAGTCCA
>JAUVKA010000118.1 GCA_030592205.1 Bacteroidota bacterium
CGAGCGGGGTGGTCTTGCGTCTTGTATCTTGTATCTTGTATCTTGCGTCTTGTATTTTGTTTTTTTTCCCACCTTTGTGAGGCGCAAATAATTAATGAAGTTTAAAGCATTATACAATGACAACATCATCTAAGCAACCGGTAGTATTAACCCTGGATGCGGGGGGAACAAATTTTGTTTTTTCAGCACTGCAAGGGAGTAGTGAACTTGCAGAAGCCCTGGTTCTTCCATCCAATGCTGATCAACTGGATAAGTGTCTTGGAAATATTGTCAGTGGCTTTGAGCAAATGATTGAAAAGATCGGACAAAAGCCTGATGCTATAAGTTTTGCCTTTCCCGGACCGGCCGATTACAGTCTTGGTGTAATTGGTGACCTTCCGAATTTTCCTTCTTTCAGAGGAGGCGTACCACTCGGACCAATCCTGGGAAAGCATTTCAAGCTACCAGTTTTTATCAATAATGATGGTGATCTTTATGCTTATGGGGAAGCCTTAATGGGATATCTGCCGGGGCTTAATAGGACATTAGGTGAGAAGGGCTCTGTAAAGACATTCCGAAACCTTATTGGGATAACCCTTGGAACGGGATTTGGAGCCGGTATTGTCCTCGACAAATATCTCCTGCGAGGAGATAATTCCTGTGGAGCTGAAATCCATAATGCAATCAATAAATATAATCCTCTCTGGAATGCTGAGGAGGGCGTTAGCACAAGGGCCATTCAGCGTGTTTATGCTGAGGCGGGCGGTACATCCTTTGATGGAGATCTGATGCCGGTGGATATTTCAGCAATTGCCAATGGTGAGAAACCCGGATCGCAGTCAGCCGCAGTTGAAGCTTATCGGCAATACGGTGAAAACCTTGGATCTTCAATAGCCGATATCCTAACTTTTGTTGATGGTATTGTGGTTCTTGGAGGAGGTATCGTAGCTGCATGGGATCTATTCTCTCCGGCAATGTTCAGGGAGCTGAGACGGAATATATATAATTTCAAAGGTCAGGTTTCCAGCCGTTTATCATACAAGGTTTACAATCTTGAAGACCAGGGTATCATGGATGAATTTGCCAAAGGAAGAGGAGTAAATCTTCCTATTCCCGGAACAGATGAAACTGTTGCCTATGATTCTCTTGCAAGGGTAGGGGTAGGATTCAGCAAGCTGGGCGCATCAAAGGCGATCTCACTCGGATCCTATGCATACGCCGAACAACAATTGGGATAGATTCTATTTTCTTTTGCGGTAAAGTCCATCAAAAGAGGTGGTGAAGGTGAGGCCGCCATCGCCTGATTGTTCCCATAATTGACGAACGGTTCCATCTTCATTCTCCGACCAGGTGATTCGGTGGATTATCCGGTTTCCATTTTGGTCTGTTTTCTCTTTGCTTTCCATGATCATTTTGTTGTCCTTGAATTCCCCGGCCAATTCCAGTACAGTGCCCTGGTTATCTACCCAGACCTGCTTCCATTTTTTATCCGATTTATCATAAAAATTATAGGAGGTGCCGGTATATGAACTTTCCACCGACTTCCAACTTTCGCGAATAATACAACCTCTTTCGATTTTGATTATTTTATTAAAACCGGCCATCTTTCCCTTGGCATAAACTACCCAATCTCCAAGCCAAAAATCAAATTGTTGGTATTTTTCTGTGCAGCAAGGACAAACAGGATTTTGCTGCTGTGCCAATAATTGAGGTGTTGCAGATAAAATGAATATTACAATACTCACAAAAACAGCAAGTTTCTTCATATATATTTTTGCATTAGACTTAACAAATTTACGAAATGATATGCTAATAGATGGATTGAATACTAAAATTCCTGTGGCGTTCACAAATTGAAGATCAGTATTTTAACTAAAGTTTAACAAAAACAGGCTTAATTAACTTCATTTTTCAGTCGGTCTGCTAAATTTCTGATCATAAAAATCAGTATCAAATTCATGCACGCCATCACTCCATGATAAATTGTACCTTTGAGGACTATCTAACAGCTTTGAATTTTTTCTAATGCCAAAAATCTTATTAAGTCTTATAGTCCTGAGTTTTCCCTTGATAAATATCTATGCTCAGGACACAGTTACTGAAACGGCTGCCACCTCAAAGGACATGTGGGTTGATTCTGTGTACAATACACTTGATCAGCAGGAAAGAATCGCCCAATTGATAATGATTCCTGCCTGGTCAAATAAGGGAGCAGTGCATGAAATGGAGCTGGATAGTCTGGTGAGGAAGCATAAAATTGGTGGAATTGCTTTTTTCCAGGGAGGGCCAAATCAACAGGTCAGAATAATTAATCACTTGCAATCTATCAGTAAGGTTCCGATGATTATGGGCTTAGATGCCGAATGGGGTCTGGGAATGCGGCTTGATAGTACTATGAGATTTCCCTACCAGGTAGCTTTGGGTGCAATCCAAAACGATTCGCTGATCTACCAAATGGGCAGAGAGATTGGCCGCCAGCTACGTGCAGTAGGAATTCAAATGAATTTTGCACCGGTGGTGGATGTTAATAACAACCCGGAGAATCCGGTAATAAACTATCGTTCTTTCGGTTCTGACCCAAATCGTGTTGCTACAAAAGGGATTGCTTATATGAAAGGATTGCAGGAGGAGAACATCATTTCTACTGCAAAACACTTTCCCGGTCATGGCGATACCCATACCGATTCCCATTTGGCCTTACCTCTTATTGGCCATGATTTAGAAAGACTGACAGAAGTGGAGCTCTATCCTTTCAAACAATTGATTGACAGTGGTCTGTGGGGAATTATGGTTGCCCATTTAAATATTCCTGCTCTTGATCCGGAACCAGGTATACCAACCACATTATCAGCTCCGGTCGTTAGTGGCTTGCTTAAGAATGATATGGGCTATAATGGTCTGGTTGTTACTGACGCTTTAAATATGAAAGGTGTGGCTGATCAATTCCCTCCCGGCGAAGTAGAGCTAAGGGCTTTTATGGCAGGGAATGATATGCTGGTGTATGTGCGGGATGTGAAAATTGCTGTTGACGCCATTCAAAAGGCAATTCAGGATGGTAGAATTAGTGATGAAGATGTAGAAAATCGATGTAAAAAAATACTAGAAGCCAAGTATCAAGCCGGATTGGCTGATCTAAAAGAAATTGAAACATCAAAACTGAGTGAACAATTATTTCCGATATCAGCTCAGGTTCTTAGACGGGAATTAACGAAATCTTCGTTGACTGTTCTTAAGAATGAGGACGATATCCTTCCGATAAAAAAACTGGAATCGAAAAATATTGCATCCTTATGCCTGGGACGCGACAGGAAGAATAGTTTTCAAACACGTTTGGAGAAATATACCAGAATGGATGCATTCTCCATCGATAAAGAAACGGATCCGGCTGAGTTTGACTCCCTGTTAGTTAAGCTTGAAAAATATGATCTGGTAATAATAGGTGTCCATAATATGGATATGAGGGCATCCAATAATTTTGGGATGACCCTTGAGGAAGCAGCTTTCCTACGGGAAATTACTTCCCGACAAAAAACTGTTGTCTCTTTGTTTGGAAATCCATATGCTCTTGGAGTAATTCCTGATATCGATAAAGCTTCCGGATTAATTCTTGCTTATTATGATAACACTCTTGCCCGGGATTTTACTGCTCAACTTATTTTTGGTGGAATTGGTGCTGATGGCCAGTTGCCCGTTGATATCAATTCAGAGTTTAAGGCCGGTGACGGTTTGAATATTAAAGGGGGAATCAGGTTTTCTTATGTGTTGCCTGAGGAAGTTGGTATAGATCACATCTACCTGAAAAAAAAAATTGATTCAATTTGTCAACTAGGTATAGATTCAGCTGCTTACCCGGGATGTCAGGTTTTTGCTGCCCGGGATGGAAAGGTATTTTTCCATGAATGTTATGGCTTCCATACTTATGATAAAAAACAAGTTGTTCAGACATCTGATATATTCGATCTGGCTTCGATTACTAAGGTGACAGGCCCCCTGCCTCCCCTGATTCGTCTTTATGATGAAGGAAAAATCAAACTTGATGATCCATTTTCACATTATTGGCCTATGTTTAAAAGAACTGATAAGGAGGGGTTCACGGTTCGGGAAGGCTTAGCTCATTATGCTCAGCTGACTCCCTGGATACCATATTATAAAGAAGCAAAAATTAAGGAATGCTCATTTGGGAGGGGTGATATAAAAATGGATTCATCAAAAAGATTCTCCGATAGGATTTCCGAAGAATTTTGGGTAAAAGGCAAGTATAAGAAGACTATCTATGATGAAATTGTTAAATCACCTTTACTAAGTAAGAAGGAATATGTGTATTCCGGACTGCTCTCCTATATTTATCCGGAGTTAATAGAGAATCTTACCGGGCAGAATTATCAGGAATATCTGTATAATGAATTCTACAGACCATTGGGGGCCTGGACCCTGGTGTATAAACCTCTCAGGTGGTTTCCGGCCGAAAGGATTGTGCCTACTGAGAAAGATGATTTCTTTCGTATGGAGCAGATCAGGGGATATGTACATGATGAGGGTGCAGCAATGATGGGTGGTGTATCAGGGAATGCAGGGCTATTTTCTACCGCTGAAGATCTTGCTAAACTGCATCAGATGTATCTTTGGAAAGGCAGTTATGGAGGCCGGCAATTTCTGTCCACAGCGGCAATGGAAGAATTTACCCGCTGCCAGTATTGTGAGGATGATAACCGTCGCGGCCTTGGTTTCGATAAGCCCCTGGTTAGAAATGATACCCTTGATCCGATTGATGCCTATCCTGCCCATAGTGTCAGCTCATCAAGTTTTGGCCATTCGGGATATACGGGAACACTGGTATGGGCCGATCCTGAATCAGGAATTCTTTATGTCTTTTTCTCAAACCGGGTATACCCCACTCGTGAAAACTCGAAATTATATGATCTGAATATCAGGTCAGCTATCCTGGAGACATTCTATAATGCAATGGAGAATAAAAATGATGAAGATTCAGATTAAACGAAATTCAGGAAGCAAGATCCGATCTTTATTAATATCAAGCATTGCTATATTTTCTTTTTTTGCTGTACAAAGCAGTTTTTCCCAGAATTCAATAAATAAATTCTCCGATCCTGTAATTCGTGAGATACATGACCTTGCCGACCGCAGGGATTCCCTTGCTCTTCTGCCTTTTCTAAGGGATTCAAATCCCAATTATCGTGGAGAGGCATTGATGTGTTTTGGAAGTGTTCAGTCTATTGGTTTGATTGACAGTATTGCTCCGGCATTAAACTCTGATTTTAACGGAATCCGGATAGCTGCGGCTTTTGCCTTGGGCCAGACATTTCACACTAAGGCGGTTCCGTATATTTTATCAGCAATAGAGAGAGATACTGTAAAGCTTGTAAAAGGAATGTTGTTCGATGCTCTTGGAAAGTGCGGTGAAGAATCTCATCTTCAATGGCTTGCTGCTCAGAATGTAGATTTTCAGGAGTCGGAAGGCCAGGCACAGGGAATACTTCGTTTTGCTCTGCGGGGAATAATTATGCCGGAGGGCAATAGCAGAATGGTGGAAATTATTAAAAAGGGCAGTAGTACAGTTGGGGTGATTTTTGCCTCATATCATCTTGGGAGATATACGGATACCTTATGGTTGTCAAATAATGTTGTAGAATTGGAGGAATTGTATCGTAATGAGAGAGATCCTTTGGTTAGCTCAAACCTAATCATGGCTATCATCAAGGCCCGGCAAAATGAAGCATGGCCCTATGCGGAAGATATTCTGCAATCCGATGCCGACTACAGGGAGAAAGTTAATATTCTCAAAACCCTGGGCCAGTCGAATTGGGACAAAGCAAGAAAATTGATTTATAAGCTTGCCATTGGGCAGGATCCCAATCTGGCGGTGGCAGCTGCTGAGGCTATTGAGCGAAATGCCGGGAAGGAAGATCTGCGAAAACATCTTAAGGCTATCAGCAAAGTAAAGAATTGGAGAGCCAGGGCTTTGCTGCTTGGAAGGGCTATGGAAATATCTATCGACAAAAAGAATCTGCCAGGAAAGATTGGAAGAAGAATACTAGCATATTATACCGACTCAGAAAATAATGCTGAGAAAGCCTGGCTGTTAAAATGCCTGGTATCCAGTCCGGAAAAATATGGCTTTGTTGAACAGCAATTAAATAATCGGGATAAAATTGTTAGTACCTATGCCATGGAAACGCTGACTCTTATGGCGAAGCATGAAAATTGCAATCAAGCCAAAGAAAAACTGGCAGCAGAAGGCATAGATCTTAATAAAGAATTCCTGCGGATTTTTAGATCCGGTATTTCATCGGGGGATATTGCTATTATCTCAATGGCTGCTTCAATACTTCGTGACCCTCAGTTAGCATATATAGAGTTAATCACTGATGTTGGGTTTCTTGAAAGAGCTCTTGAGCAGACTCAGACTCCGGATTTGATAGAGGCGAAAAACGAGTTGTTAGCTACACTGGCTTATTTGTCTGGCAAGAAGGAGGCTGGCAAGACCACTCCTGTGTATAACCACCCGATTGATTGGGAACGGGTTATGAGAATACCATCAAAACAGCTGCTTGGGTTCAATACCAGCAAAGGAGAAATTCTTGTCCAGCTCAACGTGAATTGGTGTCCTGGTACAGTTTCGGCTTTTTTGGAACTTGTTGAAGAAGGATTTTATGATAACAAAACTATTCACAGGGTTGTGCCGAATTTTGTTGTACAGGATGGCTGTCCCCGGGGTGATGGATGGGGAGGCCCTCCATTTTCCATTCGTTCAGAGTTTACCCCCGCACCATTTTTACCCGGGGTTCTGGGCATGGCTTCATCTGGTAAAGATACAGAAGGCAGTCAATGGTTTTTGACTCACACTGCAACTCCGCACCTCGATGGCAAGTACACCAATTTTGGCTTCGTCGTCAGCGGAATGGAAGTTGTTCATCAACTGGAAGTTGGGGATGTGATTGAGAGGGTGGTTGTTATTAAGTGACAGGTAACAAAAAAGGGTTACGAAAGGTTACGTGGGGTTACGCAGTACTAAAGTTTTACACAGTTTGTAATTCGGTTTTTTCAAGTTCAACAATGAATTTCACATTTGCTTTCAGGGCGCTGAATATTTTTAAGACAGTGCTTATTGTCATATTTCTGGCATTTCTCTCAAGCTTAGAAATTTCTGATTTCCCAACTCCAACTAGCTCACCTAGTTGCTCTTGAGTTAGGTTCCTTTTTTCTCGAGCTTGTTTAATCATATAACCAAGAATTTCAATTTTAAGATCGAATTCAAACTGATCTCTATTAGGTGTACCGGTTTTACCAATGTATTTATCCTTAAGTTCGTCAAGTGTTTTGAATTCCGGTATTTTATTTTCCATTACTTTATAGTTTTTGCAAAGTATTGATCTCGGGTTATAATGGCCCTTTGAATTTCTGTCTTAGGTGTTCGGTTTGACTTTTTAATAATTCCATGAGTTGCAATAACAATCGTTTTATCATTCTTAGTCTTATCCCAAAACGCAAATAATCTGTACTGTTTTGAGTCATATTTAGTCCTAAATTCCCAAATATGGTTGTTCAGTTTTTTAAATAATTTGGGATCCATTGTAAACCTCGCTTTATTCACATTATACAGGATCTTAAACCTTGCACTTTCATCAATTTTATCAAGGAACCTTTCAACTTCTGTTGAAAGCAGAACTACAAAATATTCGATCATATTCTGTAGTACTTAAGAGCAAAGATATATAAAGTTGCCATATATAGAAACATTAACTTATTCTTTTTATAGAATTCAGTTCAATAATATAGATGGTTCTATTTCCCAGAATGGAAAATCTGATTGGCTTTTTTTTCCAGTCCTACATCCATCTGGTTGATTTTTCATTATCCGGTTGGAAAAATCCTCTCCGGTTCTCACTATATTTAGTATATTGGAATCACGAAAAATTTGAACCTATCTGAAGCTCATTATGTTCCTCCATAACATGAAATCTATTGAAAGATATTGGCTCATTCTTGTCATCGCTTTACTTATCTCTTGTTCTCCCGAAGGAAATTCAAGCTCCGAAATAATTGAAATTGATGTGTTGAAAGCTCTGGATGACCATCGGGATTTTCCCCTTAGCAAACTAATTAGTAGGGTTGAGCTGCTGGAGCTAGAGAATATCAAGGAATCCTATCTCGGCAGGCCTGAGATAATGTATTTTGGAGAGAAGTTCATTCTGATGTATTGTAGTCAGAGGCATCTGGTTTTTCTGTTCAAGAGAGACGGCCGCTTCATCAGGCAGATTGGCCAGGTTGGTAAGGGGCCTGGCGAATATAGTTCACGCACTCTGAGTACGATGGATCCAAGTGAGAAAATTATTGTTGCTGTTGATGGCATCAGAGGTAAGATTATATGTTATAGCACAGATGGGGATTTCCTTCAGGAAAGGCAATACGGTAAGGATACTCCTTCGAACATGGTGGATGGAATAAGTTTTATTGGACCGGAAAAATTTGGATTAATGATGAGGCGACCTACCAGATCTGCTGATGGATATTCCAATGTGATTTTATATGATCTCAATTTAAATCCATCTGGCAATATATTGCCCAGGGCTAATGATGATAATCTTGTTTACCCAATGTCACGTAGGGCCAGCTTTGGTCTAAATGACCACGGAGCATTTTATTGGGAGAGCTTTATGGATACAATTTATACTATTGATGAAAATGGTAGTGCCAAAGCTCGATACCAATTTAATATAACTAAGAATGGTCTGACCCGGAGTTTTATGAAACAAAATCCACAAGGGACCCCGCCAAATGCAATATCAGAATACACTTTTATTATGCAAGTTACTGAAACCCCAAGGTACGTTTTGGCTCCCGTGAAGAAAAATGATTATTGTCCACTGATTATTGATAAAAAAGCCAACGAAGCATTTACCACGGGACACCGAACTGCATGCCAAACAGAGATCAGATCATGGGTAAAAAGTTCAATAGAAAATGATGTATTTGGTATTGAAACAGTGAATCTGAATTATTATTGGGCAAAAGAAAAATGTTTTGTGTACCCATATCTATCTTTTTGGATAGCATCTGGCTTTGATTTAGATTGCTTTAGGAATAAGAAAGTTTTGCAACCCGAAATACGCGATAGGCTTCTTTATCTTACCGAACATCCAGATGAGGAAGATGTAACAGTACTTGTGATAATGCATTCAAAATAAAACTTCTTCCGTTCCGATAAATCGGAATCTCCCCCTGATAAATCGGGATTGCAGCTTCGCTCCGATCTTCCATCTTGCGTCTTACGTTTTAATAATTCGTCTTGAATAATCGTGGCCGTCGGATTTTATTAGCAGGATATAAGTGCCTTTTTTGAGCTTTGAAAGGTCTATTTGGTCTGTTGGTTTGATAATATTTTTTATCAGCTTGCCTTCAATCGTGAGGATAGAAATAGATTCAATTTGTTTGGATGAAGTTATTGCCAGCTGCTGGTCAACGGGATTTGGAAACAAGCGGATATCGTTGTTATTACTTTCACCAGGGTTTATCTCTTCAATACCGACTAGAATTATTTTGTTATTGACGCGGGTTCGCAATAATCCCAGTCGTGAATATAATACCTCACCCGGACATTCGGTGGCACAGCCGTCCCGGTGTCCGGCAATCACATCCAGCTCGGAATTCAATGGGTGAATATATTGCCCGAGAGGATCCATTTCATCTTTACCAAGTTTCCAAACAAGCAATTTTTCCAGAGAAGCAAAAGCTGTATCTGTTGGGGCGATTTCCGTAAAGGTACCC
>JAUVKA010000143.1 GCA_030592205.1 Bacteroidota bacterium
TACCTTATAATATATCATATCCATTTCCAGAGATGGAGAAAAGAAATGATTTAGAGGCTTTTGATGGAGTTTTACCGGCCGATCTTGTTACCTCGCTTACTGTGCCAGGTGAAATTGTCGTTGATAATGAGGATGCCGGTTTTAGTATTCATGAGGAGGGTAGTTCTAATAAAGTCAGCAAATGGTTGAAGATAGATCAGAAAGACAGTGAGTTTAAGTACCAGGGCTTATCAACCTGGAGAACTCCCATGAGTTGGACCGCTACCACAAATTCAGTTTTTTATGGCGATGTGATCCGTTCAGCTTATTATGTTCGCAGTGGTGAAGGAAACAAATATGTTGAATGGTCAGCCGAGTTTGAGGAGGATGGGTATTACGACGTTTCTTGCTATTTGAACACAATGATTGCCAGGATTAGTAGATTCCGTGGCCGAGGTGGAGATAGGGGAGGTGGCGGCCGGAGTGGAGGTGGTTCCAGCGATGATATTAAGGATGAATACCATTTTATTATCCAGCATTCTGATGGAACTGAAGAAGTTATTTTAGCCTTGAAGAATATTGAAACTGGATGGAATAGTCTGGGTTCATATTATTTTTCAAAGGGATCTGCCAAAGTGCAGCTGAGTGATAAAAATGTCGGTAGAATGGTGGTAGCCGACGCTATTAAATGGGTTAAGCAATAAAAAATATTTTAAATATGAATGCATTAAGAAAAATCAGCCTTTTATTAATTGCTCTCAGCCTGGCTGCTGGAAGTATTGTGGCACAGCAGGTTCTTCGGCTGGAGGATGCTCTGGCTATTGCGGCTGAAAGTAGTCCTAACATAAAAAGGGTTAAGTTGAGTCTTGAAAGGAGCCAGCAATCACTGAAAGCTCAATTGGCAGCGCAGAAATCAAATTTTAGCTTTAACATAAATCCATTATCTTTTTCAAAGGATCGCTCTTTTGATGATTATACCAATGAGTGGTATTCAAGGAATTCACTTAGCAGTTCCGGTACTTTTACTGTAGCTCAGCCAATCCCATTGACTGATGGTATGGTTTCCCTGAATAATCGACTTAATTGGCAAAATACTTACAGCGAAATTAATGATAAGGAATTAAGCACCTTTACCAATAATGTTTACCTCCGTTATGATCAACCCTTGTTTACATACAATCAGACAAAAATGGCTTTAACGGAATTAGAGTTGACTATGGAAAACTCGCAAATGAGTTTTGATATGCAGCTGCTTAGTCTGGAGCGTACTGTGGCCCAGAGTTTCTACAGTGTTTATCAACGACAGATGAGTCTTCAAATCTCCCAGGAAGAATATGATAATCAAAAGGCCAGCTTTGAGATTATCAAAAATAAAGTAGAGGGAGGACTTTCCAGGCTTGAGGAGCTTTACCAGGCTGAACTTAACCTGGCTAATTCAAATTCTGCAGTCCAAAATGCTGAGGTTGCTTTATTGAATGCTAAGGATCAATTAAAGATTACCCTGGGTATGGATCTTTCTGAGGAGCTTACGGTACTGTCCAGTATAAGTGTAAATCCTGTCCCTATTGATCTTGATGAAGCAATAAATTATGGCCTTGAAAACCGGCTGGAGATTCGTCAAAGGGAGATAGATATCGAAAATGCTGAATTCAGTCTCATACGTACCCAGGCATTAAATGAATTCCGGGGAAATCTTTCTTTGCAGGTCGGATTATTCGGGGATAATCAAAAATTTCAGCATATTTATGAATCCCCTAGCGACAATGAACAGGTTGGTCTTACTTTGCAAATCCCTATTTTTGACTGGGGGGAAAGAAAGGCCAGGATAAAGGCGGCTGAAGCCAGTATTAAAACTCAGGAGCTTTCCCTGTCTGATCAAAGAATAGATATTGTTTCTAACATCAGGGAAGTGCACCGAAATCTACAGAACCTTCTTAATCAGATTGATATCGCTGAACAAAGTGTAAGGAATTCCCAGTTGACCTATGATCTTAATTTCCAGAGATATAGTAATGGCGACCTTACTGGTATGGACCTAAGTCTTTTCCAGAAACAACTTTCCGAGGCTAAAAACGGGATTTCTAATGCGCAGATATCTTATAAGCTGGAAATATTGAATATGAAAATCCAAACTTTGTACGATTGGGAAACCCGTAGATCAATTGTCCCTGAAGAATATAAAAAATAATCATATCCATGAAAAAGAATAAAATCATACCAGGAGTCTTTGTAATCATGCTCATTGCAAGCCTGTTAAGTAGTTGCAAAAATGAGCAGCCGGATCTTGAAGCTGATATAGCTGTTCCCGTATCCGTTGAAGATATTAAGTTGAAGTCAATTGAACAGTTCATTACTACCAATGGAACGGTTCTGGCTACACAGGAAGTATTACTGAAAGCTGAAATGAGTGGCAAGTACAAATTGACCAATAATCCAAGGACAGGTCGTTCATGGGTTTTGGGCGACCGTGTACGCGCCGGAGAAACAATTATTTCTCTTGAAGACCAGGAATATGTTAATGGCATTCAGATCAAGTCTAAAGAGATGAATCTGGAGATTTCAAAGGATGAATTGAAAAAAATAGGAGATCTCAAGGAAAAGGGTGGTGCAACAGATAGGGAATTGAACAATGCGGAGCAAACCTATATTAATGCTGACTACACTCTTGAGAATGCAAAACTTCAATTAGCAAAAATGAGAGTTGTCGCTCCTTTGAGTGGAATTATTGTTGATCTAATATATTTCACCCCGGGTAATAAAATCGATAATGGAGCTGAACTGGTGACAATTATGGATTATGACCGCTTGTATATGGATTTCCAATTGCCGGAGAAGAATATTTCAGAGCTCGCTGTGAATCAGCAGGTAAGAATACTGAATTATACCTTGCCCGATGATACTCTTAGTGGTACTATAACACAGCTTTCTCCAGCTATCAACCCGGATACACGTAATTTCAAAGGGACCTTTACAATCAGTAATCCCAATCTTAAATTGCGTCCGGGAAGCTATGTAAAAGCTGAAATTGTAACTATGAAAAGGGATAGTGTCATAGTTATTGCAAAAGATCTGATAATGTCGCGTCAGCGAGGTAAATCTGTTTTTGTTGTTGATAATAATACTGCACATGAGCGTCGTATTACTACAGGACTTGAAAATCCAAAGGAGGTGGAAATATTAACTGGATTAAAGGTAAATGACAGGATAGTCACTGAAGGGTTCGAGACTTTGGGTAACCGGTCGAAGGTAAAAGTTATTCGTTAGTAGATTCTATTTGAAAGGAAGATATTCCTTATGAAGAAAATAACACAATTTTCCGTCAATTATCCGGTAACGATCACCATGATGATCCTTGGAGTTGCCCTGTTGGGTTATATCTCTCTTGGAAAGTTGGGGACTGATTTAATGCCGGAAATGAATAATCCCCGGGTATATGTGGAGATAGTAGCCGGGGAGCGACCTCCTGAAGAGATTGAGAAGCAATTTGTTGATCAGATTGAATCTCTCGCAATCCGGCAGTCGGATGTTATAGGAGTGTCATCTGTTACAAGAGTGGGTACTGCACAGATAACAGTTGAATATGCCTGGCAAAAGGATATGGATGAAGCCTTTCTTGAGTTACAGAAGGCTTTGAATTCATTTAACCAGAGTGGAGATCTGGATGAAATCATACTTACCCAGCATGACCCAAATGAAACTCCTGTAATGCTGGTTGGAATGGACAATCAGAGTATCGAGGATATGAATGAATTACGGAAAGTAGCTGAAAACTATATCCGTAATGAGCTGGTTCGTTTGGAAGGAGTTGCAGATGTAAAGCTTGAGGGACAGGAAGAAAGCGAAGTCCTCATCGAAACCGATCCATACAGGCTTGAGGCTTTTGGGATCAGTACCAGCGATATTTCTTCGCAAATACAAAACTATAACCGGAATGTGTCAGGGGGATCTATCGTGGAGATGGGAACCCAATATGTTATTAAGGGGGTGAGTGTATTTCAGGAACTTGAGGACCTCAGGCAGCTGATAGTTGGTTTCCAGCAGCCGGAAGAAACCACAGGAAACCAGGAAAGGGTTCCTGTGTTCCTGGGTGATATCGCTAAAATTCGTTTTCAGAACAAAGATCCTCTGAATATTGTCAGGATAAATGGAGAAAGATGTATAGGCCTTGCTATTTACAAAGAGCCAAAATTCAATACAGTTAAAGCTGTAAATGAACTGACCATCGCATTTGAAGACATCAGTAAAGCCTTACCCGGATATACATTTCAAGTGATCCAGGACCAGGGGGCTTTTATCTCAAATGCGCTTTATGAAGTGAAAAATACTGCCCTGTTGGGCATCCTTTTTGCTGTATTTGTTCTGTTTCTGTTTTTAAGAAGAATAGGGACAACTCTAATAGCTAGTTTAGCGATTCCAATCTCCATTATTGCCACCTTTAACTTAATGTATTTCAATGGATTGACACTGAATATCATGACGCTGGGCGGATTAGCACTTGGTGCAGGTATGTTAGTGGATAATGCCATTGTTGTGATGGAGAATATTTTCAGGAATATGCAGAAAGGCATGTCAGTTAAGGAGGCAGCAATTACTGGAACAGCGGAGGTTGGCGGGGCAATAACTGCTTCAACTTTGACTACAATAGTTGTCTTTTTACCTATTGTATATCTTCACGGTGCAGCTGGTGAACTATTCAAGGATCAGGCATGGACTGTTGCATTCTCATTGCTGAGTTCCCTTTTTGTAGCTCTGCTGGTTATCCCTATGCTTTTCTCCAAATTCATCAAACCCAGAAAGAATAAAATTCAGGATCCGGCAGTAGGCTTTGCCTGGTATTCAAAGACTCTTTCAGCTATACTCAGGTTTAAATATCTTGTGATCATTATTGCTGCTTTTCTTGTTAGCATCGCGGTTTATCTGATTCCAATCGTTGGAAGCGAGTTTATGCCGAGAACAGAAGGCCGGGAGTTTTCTTTGGATATTAAACTTGAAGAAGGTACTCGTATAGAAAGAACGGAAAAAGCAGTGAGTACACTTGAGGTTATGATGCGAGAATCTATAGGGGATGAATTGCAAACCCTTTACACTCGTATAGGCCCGGCTTCTTCAAGTAATGACGCCAAGTCAATTTTTGAAAATGAAAATACAGCAAACATCAAGGTTTTGCTCACAAAGGAGGGACAGATACCTGCAAGTAAGATAATGGATGCCTTGAGTGCTATGGTAGCTAACATGCCTGAGATGGAGGTGATGTTTATTCAAGACGAGACGGCTCTGCAAACCACTTTAGGAACTGATGATGCTCCTGTGATCGTAGAGGTGGTTGGAGAAGAGTTTGATCAAATAGAAAGAATCACTGCTCAGGTAGAAGAAATCATGCTCAATTCTCCTGATCTTTTCAATGTAGAAACTAGTTTTGAAGAAGGTGCACCGGAAGTAGAGGTTGTGATCGACAGATATCGTGCCGGAGTATATAATCTGGGTGTTGATCAGATTATCAGTCAGATCCAGGATGTACTTGAAGGGGCTGAAGCCGGAGATTTTGAATATGAGGGAGAAATGCAGAAGATTAGAATAAAATTGCCGGAGATTCAAACCAGCGAATTGGATGATATTATCCTGAAATCAGGCACCACTGAGTTGAGGCTTTCCGATGTGGCTTCCATCAGAACTGTAGTTGCGCCCAAACAGATTCTTCGTTCAAATCAGAACAGGGTAGGGCAGATTTCTGCGCAGTTCCATAAAGGAAAACCTTTTGATCATATTATTCAAGAGCTTGATGTGCAATTGTCGGAGATTTCTCTTCCACCGCGATATTCTATTCGTCAGGCCGGGGAAGAACAAAAGCGGAGGGAATCCATGGATAACCTGCGCTTTGCGCTCATTCTATCGCTCGTACTCGTTTATATGGTCCTTGCTTCACAGTTTGAATCTTTAATCCACCCCTTCACTATCATATTTACAGTACCACTAGCTTTGGTTGGGACAGTATTACTGTTTTTCTTTTTGGGAAAGACTTTTAGTATCATGGCAATAATCGGGATTATTATGTTGATAGGTATTGCTGTTAACGACTCGATTATCCTCGTCGACTTTATAAACCAGTTAAAACGCTCCGGGGTAAAAAGGACACAAGCAATTTTGCAGGCAGGTCAACATCGTATACGACCAATAATAATGACCAGTTTAACCACTATTCTGGCCCTTTTACCTTTGACTATCGGATTTGGTGAAAGTGCTGCTTTGAGGGCCCCCATGGCTTTGGCGGTTATTGGTGGATTGGTCACTTCAACCTTATTAACCCTTATTGTTATTCCATGTGTTTATTCGGTTTTTGATCAGTTTACAGACTGGATAAAGCCTTCTCAACCAAGTGATCAGATATAAAATATGAATGTGGTAATACAGCGGAAAACCCTTATTGGGATGTTGTTTATGGGTCTGACAATGTTAGGATATATTTCCTTTCAAAATCTTCCTGTTGAATTAATGCCCAATGCTACGGCTCCTATGTTGATAGTTCAGGTTAGCTCACAAATAGAGGTGGACCCGGGTTATATGGAAAAACAAGCTGTTATTCCGATAGAAGGGGCGGTTGGAACTCTTGCTGATGTGGAGGAGATATCTTCACAGTCGCAACAGAGAAGGGGAATGATATATATTTCCTACCAGCAGGATGTTGATCTCAAATATGCTGAACTTAAGCTTCAGGACAGAATTCAACAAATCAGAGATGATCTGCCGGAAGGATTTAACATGTCGGTTACCAGGGTAGATCTGGAGCTTGGGACGAATCAGATAATGAGTTTACAAGTGATTGGTGAAGGAGGAGTCAACCGGGTGAGGAATCTGACCGATAAAGAGGTTGTTCCCAATATTGAGAATATTGACGGTGTTGCGGGTGTTGAAGTTTTTGGGGGGCGGGAAAAATCACTGGAAATAACTCTGGATGAGGATGCTCTTGAGGCCTATGGTCTTACCGCTTTTATGGTACGAAACGCCTTGACCCAGAATGGGGTTGAGAGAACTTTTGTCGGGCAGGTTTATGAAGGAGGCAGGAAACTATTTGTTCACGTATCGTCGGAGTATTTTGAACTTAGTGATATAGAAAATCTGGTTGTATCACGGAATGGCCCTGTTCTTATCAGGGATATTGCTGATGTTTATTTTGGTGTAAAGGAGGAAACTTCTTATTCCCGGATCAACGGACTGGAGTCGGTCACCTTAAGTCTCATTGGTGATTCACAGACCAATATGATAGATCTTTCTCACCAGGTGAAAGCTGAGGTAAAAAAACTTAATAAAGATCTAAAATCATTTAACATTGAATTAGTAATTCAGGAAGATTCTGCTGAGTTAATGGAGGAAAACATCGACCAGATTATTAACCTGGCATTGCTTGGCGGCTTATTTGCAGTATTTATTCTGTGGATCTTCCTCAGGAATCTGAGGCTGGTTTTTGTTATTGCACTGGCAATACCAATATCAGTTTTTACAGCTTTTAACTTCTTTTATTTAGCAGGCATTACGATCAACAGCCTTACCCTGGTTGGGATGGCTCTGGCCATTGGAATGCTTTTGGATAACAGTGTGGTGGTATTGGAGAATATCTACCGTCGGGCATCCCGTGGAGAAAAAATTGCCGATGCTGTTGTTAAAGGCACAAGAGAAGTATGGCGCTCCATCGTGGCAGCAACTCTAACTACCATAACAGTATTTTTACCCTTCCTGTTTTCAGATAATTTCTTAATCCGGATTCTCGGAGATCACATTGGAGTTTCTATTATTTCCACTCTTTTGGTATCCTTATTGGTAGCCATGTTTTTTATCCCTATGGTTACTCACTTCTTTATGAAAAACAAGGAAGGCAAGCAACCAGTTGTATTTGAAAACATCTCACTACATAATCGCCTGATACAGAGTTATGTGCTTCTGTTAAAGGCTAGTATGCGGAATCCTGCATGGACAATAATAGGAGCATTGCTTTTATTCTTTCTTACCATTTTTATTGCTCTCGCAATTTCGACAAATACTTTGCAGGAAGCAGAGACCAGTGGGATAAGACTGAGCGTGACTATGCCGGGTGGTTCAACCTTGGAGACCACAGACCTGACTGTTCGTAATATTGAAGAACGCCTGATAGGTATAGAGGAGAAAAAGGATCTGATTTCTGAAGTTAGGGAGGAAGAGGCTACGGTTACAATCCGACTGTTAGAAGACTACCAGGACTTGAAAGGGCGTGATCTGCCGGAAATTAAAGCTGATATTAACAGGCGTCTGGATAATTTGAATACAGCTGAAATTGATTTCCAGACATTCTCAGCAAGTTCTGGATTTGGCGGTGGCGGCGGCGGAGGCCCAGGCAGAGCTTCTGCTGGTGGTGGATTCGAGAGCTTTCTGGGTATTGGGACACAACAGGAAAAGGTTATAATCAAAGGCCAGGACTTTGAATTGATGAGGAGTGTTGCTGAGGATATGCAATACTATCTGGAAGAACTGACCAGTATTTCCTCAGTGAGCCTTAGTGTTGCAGCCAGCCGGCCTGAAGTCCACATTGCATTCAATCAAAGAGAATTGGGTGAAAGGAATGTCCCCCTCAACAACATTAGTTCGGAGTTGGGCTCTTTCCCATCCGAGATTACTTCCGGAGCCATTTTTAAGGAGGGCACCGAAGAGTATGATATCATTATAAAGATGGATGTTCCTGAAGAGGAAGAAGAAAGGAGTATGGAGGAATTGAAGGAATTAGATATCCCATCTTCTGATGGAGGGAATTATGAACTTCAGGATCTGAGCCATGTCTTCTTTTCCAGGGGCATGTCGTCTA
>JAUVKA010000303.1 GCA_030592205.1 Bacteroidota bacterium
AGAGACTCGAGATCCAATGTAGGCCAGGAGTCAAAATAAAACTGAGTTCGAATATTCCCTCGTGAGCAACCGATTCTGAATTCTGGGTTTGGCGGAAGGTTTTCGTGATAAATCTGTATTTCCTTTTTCACATAATTAACCAATCCATCAGCATCCATAATTCTCAATTCAAGTGCATATACTACTTCCCTTCCGAATCTATAGTACTTTGTAGGTTCTGTGGTCCATTCGGTCCATTCATATTCTGGTGGAAATTTCCAGGAATACCCATAAATAATCTCATTCTCATCCTTGTTATGAGATATTGATGCATCAAAAAGGAAAGAATCAACTGTAGTACCATACTTGGGAGTCCAGTCAAAATCAGCAACCAGTAAGGGGCTAATATTAGTAACATGAATTTGTGCTTTCTTAGATGATATCTTCTTACTTGGATCCTGAACCTCTAGTAATATAGTGTATTGGCCAGTATCAGGATATACATGATTGGCTATAGGTGAACTATTAAAACCAACATTCCAAAAACCAGTATTTCTAAAATCCCATCTAAACTGGAGAGATTCCAGAGAATCCTCATCGTCCCTTGTATTGGATGCATCAAAAACAAACACTGTTTTAAAATTACCTTGCTGTGGAGATACACTAAAATTTGCACGAGGAGCTGAGAACCCCCGTTCAACCTTAATCTCCACTACCGTTGTGTCGATAAGTCCTGAAGAGTTTATTACCTCCATTTTGGTTATATGAGTTCCCGGGGCATAAAATCTATGATGGACTATTGGAATACGACTATACTCCCCATCCCAAATGCCATCATTATTCCAATCCCAACGGAAGTATGGCTTATCATCTTGCCTGCCCGGATCAGTGTAACTCGCATCAAAGCTGAAAGAATCAGTTGTTACTCCGTTTGGCGGACTTACTCTAAACTCAGCCACCGGAATAATATCAGCTCTGTCTTTATTACATGCATAACAAAGCATAAGACCGATCAATCCAGTAAACATCAAATTTTTAGGTAAATATCTCATACCTATTCCAGTTCAGTATCGGGGGGCAAGGGCTAACGTATTTAAAGGTAGTGATTGTGATACACTTATCAAAGTGAAAGAAGAACTTCCAATCTTCGGCATCAGGTATAATGAATCCACTAAATACTTCAAAACACACATATAAACCAATTAATCCTTATCTTTGATTGTCCTCCCTTATTAATTATTCTTTAGAATGAAAATCCCGCTTGTTGCCATCTTAGCTTTTTGCTTTTTGGTCGGTTTTCAAATTCATGCTCAGGGACAGATGCTTACTGGCCAAATCATCGACCGTGATACTCGTGAGGGAATTAGAGGGGCAACAGTTACGATCTCCTCCAAAATTGGTACGGTAACAGACTCTATCGGTCATTTTTCAATTTCAGTTCTGAAATATCCTATTGAAATAACTATTTCTCATCTATCATATGGAGTTCAAAGTTTTGACATTAATTTCCATCCAGAGGAGAAACTAGTGTTTCAGCTCTCAATTGTAAGCACCCAGATTCCTGAGATTCTTGTTTCGGGAAAAAAACTTCAAATTCTAACAAAAGGTGCAGATTTTTCTGTATCCAAATTTGAATTTGATAATAAGTATATGTGGCTAATCGGGATGGTCAATAACAGGCCAAAGAAAATCCGACTTTTTTTAGCAAACCTGATCGGAGATACCCTGCATTCGATACCAATCAAACTACCTGCATCTTTCAAAAAAGACATCTTTGGGAATGTTCATCTGGAAACAAAAGATTCTGTATATCAGTTGTTTGGACAAAATAATAGCATACAGCTCCTTCATGGCGAAAAGAAAGATGTCTTTTTTCAGGCGATGGGAGATTTTCAGGCAACCTTAGGTTCAGGATTAGTTTATTTTTCCTCGAACTCCTATCTTCGGGAAAGTCGTGTTTATTATATTGACTCAACTCTTAGTAAACCAGAACCTATTTTGGTTATTGAAGATCTTCTTGATGATCATAATTGGCTTCCTGATGGATTGAAGCAGTTAGGACGATATTTTGGTCCGAGAACCGTTCAGCAAATAGTTGACCAACACAGAGACTTTTTCCGAGCAATGTGCAGTGAATCTATATTTAAACTTAAGGATAGCCTCTATGTAATCGACTTAAACAATGATAAGATACATGCTATAGGTCCTGACTGTCAGGTGATACGTTCAGTGCCTATAAGTTTTAACCACCAGCCAAATCCCACAATGACCAACTTGTTTTTAATCTACCATGATCTAATTACTGACCCTTTAAACCACAAGGTATATGTTTCCTATCATAATAATAACAATTGGCGATTTGTGCCTTTGAACCCTCAAACTGGTGAAACGGGAGCTGAAATTCCAATTCCAAAATATAACGCCATGAACAATATTCGCATCCATGGCGGAGCAATATATTTCACCTATCCTGAGAAACTATATCCATATTTTCAACGGGTTTTCAGGATGCTGATACCGGTGGAAGGATGAGATGAGACCTTAGGGGTTAATTCAAGGCTTAAGGCTTCAGGCTTATGGCTTCAGGATAAGGATAAGTAATTGGTAATAAGATTACAAGATACATCTACTCAATGGTCCTTCTGGAAGTACCAGGTGGCTGAGCAGAGCGGTGTCCTGAGCCTAGCCGAAGGGTCGAAGCCCAGGGATCGGGTATTTAGTCTCCATTTCCTAATTCATTCTGTACAAACTCCTCACTGTCTCCCCCAGTCTTGGCTGGTAGGTAAACCAGATAATGCCATTACGGATTTTGATGTTCTCAATGAATGGAAAACTGGGTGTTTCCAGTATACTGGTTATTTCGCCGGTATATAGGTCAAATTCGCTCAACAGAACTTTGCTTCCTTTATAATGGATCCAATAAAGCTTCAGAGTAATTGGGTCTTGAATGACCAGTTTCTGTATTTGCTTATGTTCTGGAAAATTGGTTTGAACCGCTTCCGTGAATTCAAATTCTTCTGAAAAGTGATTGATCTGATTGTTCACAAGGTCTACAATAATAAACCCGGTATCTTTAGGAAATACTAAACTATAAATTGGGCGATGAATGATAGAAATATCATAAACCATCGCCTCATAAATATCTCTCAAGTCCTCCATACTACCTGTTGTCATATCTCGGCTTTCTGCACGACCCGGAAGTTTACCTATCGGAGGAGTATATCTTACTGCCATCGTTGAGGATTTGTACAGATCATTGTTATAAACTGTTTTCAGATCTTCTCTTGTTTTACTTATGGTATCGATATAATAATACTCATGGGCTTGACCTCCATCTGAAGTTTGCTTAAACAGGAATTTGGGACCGCTCACAAATTTGAGCTGGAATAAATCTATAGGAACTTCATCTCGATGGCTGGGATACAATTGATAGAATTCAGGTTGATAATAGTAAAGTTGGTAGACTGAATCTTTAGTTATCAGATGAAGATTATCAAAAACATCACGATATACTCTTTTGGGGTGGTCGGCAGGCAAATATGCTAATGTATCTTCAGCTTGATTCATTAGAAGTACACGACCTAAGGATAGATTATTATTCTCATACCCAATCAGGCATATATCATCTTCAATAAAATCATAATCAATGAGATAAAAGAGTTTGTCTTGATAATATCGTTTGATCCTTTCACCCCTGACTTCAACTACATCCAGTTTAAGTGTCTTGGCCTTCAAGTAAATATTCATACCGCTTTGAAGGTGTGAATTAATAATTATCTCAACAGGATGATATGAAAGATGAGAGATTTTAAGAATTACCGGGTAATCGCTGAGGTTTATCTCAAATGTTCCATTTCTTCTTGTAGTTGCTCCTCCTGTATTTTCGGTAAGTATTGTGGCATTTGCTATAGGCTTACTTGTGCTGGAATCCAGTATCTTACCATTGAATTGGGCATAACTATTTATTGAATAAAATATTGCGACCAGGCTCAGTATTAAATACTTATTCATAATCTCATCTTGTTTATCTAATCCTTCACACATCTCAATGAATAGTAGCCTTCCATATTAGTGTTGATAGGATATAATTCTGCATAATTTCTTTGGATATTTAATGTTTGGACCTTATGTGGCAAACGGTTTGGCTCATAGGATGATGTGAAAAAATAAGTTGAAAAATTGAATTCCCTATGGAAATACACATACGTACATTTTTCGCAAGTGTCACATAAAATACATTCATAACGTATATACCCGCTAAATAGAGCATTAAACCCAGAACTTCCATTTGGGAGAAGGGCGTTCATCCCGTAAGGGTATTCTATGTTTTCTATCAAATTATCCATCTCTTTCTTAGTTGGAATGTGCCATGATTCAGGACAAGTAGATTTGCCATAAAAATCCTCTCGACTCATTACGAATTCAATAGCATAAAGTGCTCCATATTTATCACAATAATCCGGGTCATCATTATAACACTTTTGAACATGTGGCAAGCCCATCTTTGGCTCCATCCGGTGGTCCAGGTTTTCACTCATCCACCATTGATTTCCAATCTTAACTGTTCCATAATATTTTCTATCCCGCTTGTCCTGAAAATAACCAGTTGGGTAATCATAAGGACTCACTTCAAAAACAAAGCTTGTTATATCACTTAGTCCTTCTTCATCCTCTGCTTCCAGGATACAGGTGTAGGTGCCTGCCGTAGTATATTGATGATGGATCTCTAGTTCGGTGTTCTGATTTGTATCCCAGCTTCCATCCCCATCAAAGTCCCAACGAAACAATAATTTAGATGTTGGGGTATGGTCATCCAGGCTTTCCCAGATATTTAGGTAAAACTGGGTTTCAATATTGCCATATTTGGTTGGTGTGATGATTTTTGGTCTTGGAGGAAGGTTTTCAATAGCAACAAACAATTCCTTTTCTAAAGTATTCTGTAAGCCATGATCATCCACTATAAATAATATAACTTTTTTCCTCCCGGCAGATCTAAACTGGTGCTCATAAACAGGATTCTCATTTGGGCTTGTAATCTCCTGCTCAGGAAAAAGCCACTTATAAGAAAAATGGTTTTCTGTTTCTGTCTGATGATAACTATCAGAGGCATCGAAAATAAAAACATCGCTAACCCTGCCGTTATCTGAGCTCCAGGTAAATTCGGGGACTATACAAGTGTCCGTAATGTGAACCTCTAGAATATTAGAGCAGGCCCCAACCCTTCTACCCGGATCCATAACTTCGAGATTAACCTTAAAATCACTTGCTTTAATAAATTGATGATATACAGCAGTTTCACTTGAAAATTCAGTATCCCAAATGCCATTATCCTCAAAATCCCA